>NZ_ASSI01000249.1:0-9406 GCF_000466765.1 Burkholderia sp. AU4i
GCGGCCCAGGCGAGCGCGGCGGCGATGCCGGTCGGCCAGGTGCGCGCGCGGCGCGCTTCGGCCGCGAGCGTCGCTTCGCAGGCCGTGCAGGCCACGCGTGCGGAGGCAGCGGAAGCAGGCGCGCCGCCGGCCGGTGACGGTGCGGTGCGCGCGGTGGAGGCGTGTTCGATCGTCGACATCGCGTCACCCGAGCACGTTCGCATAGACCTGCTGCGCGAAGCGCTGCGGGTCGGTGCTCTTCTTCAGCACGCTGATGCGGCGGAAATCGTCCGCATAGAACGCGATTTCCTGCTGCAGGTCGACATTGGTCGGGTGGTGCGTGTAGGTGAGCGTCGCGTAGAGCTTGCGCAGGTCCTCGGGGCTGATCTTCGGTGAATATTTCGCGAACACCTTCGCGGCTTCGTTCGGGTTGTCGTGCGTGAACTCGGTGGCCTGCACGATCGAGCGCGCGAGTGCGGCGGCGGACGGCCGGTCGTTGCGCACGAGATCGCCGCGCGCGCCGATCACGCAGCACACCTTGCGTGCGTATTCGCCTGACAGGTTCGTGGCGAGTTCCGTGTACGCGCCGTTGCTGCGCTTTTCGAGGAGGTAGAGGTTCGGGTCGCCGTCGGCGATCGCGTGGATCTCGCCCTTGTCGACCGCGACGCCGAGCAGGTCGGCCGGATACTGCCGCCACGTGATGTCGCGCTCGGGATCGATCCCGTTCTTCGCGAGCAGGATCGAGAAGAAGTGCTTGCCGGGCGCGGCCAGGTCGCTGACGCCGACCGTCTTGCCCTTCAGCGCCTGCAGCGTCGTGACGCCGGCCGCCTTCGAGCCGAGCAGCCGCACGCAGCCGCCGTGCGAGCTGCCGATGATCTTCACATCGAAACCGGCTTCGAGCGGCTTCAGCCAGCGATGGATCATCCCGACCGCCGCATCGGCCTTGCCGGTCGCGATCGATTCGAGCAACTGGTCGGTCGAGCCGCTGTAGTTGATCAGTTCGACCTTCAGGCCGTTCTTCTCGAAGAAGCCGCGCTCCTGCGCGACGACGATCGGCGTCAGGCAGAACGCGTTCTGGTTCCACGCGAACGTGAGCTTCTTCAGCGGCGGCGCGGACCAGGCCTTGCGGCCAAGCGTGATCGCGGGCGCGGCGAGCGCGGCGGCGCCGGCCGCGCGCAGCAGCTTGCGGCGTTTGTCGTCGTGCGCGTCGTGCGTGTTGTGCGTATGGCGCGCATTGGCGGGCGCGGGTGCGGCGGTTCGGGTCATGTGGTCTGGTCTCCGGTCGTGCGGGAAGGCGCTCAGTCGAGCAGGTCGGGTTCGTCGGCGACGACGCGCGCGAACAGGCTGTCGAACGCATGCAGCGCGCCCTCGGGGCCGCCGATCTGGCCGTGCGTGTGGCGCGCGGTGGCGTGATCGATCGGTTGCGGCGTGCCGGCCGCCTCGGCCAGCAACTGCGTGTGCGCGGCGTTGTCGAGCGCGATGTACCACCATGCGGCGGCCTCGACCGTCGGGCCGGCGGTCAGGATTCCGTGGTTCTTCAGGATCGCGCCCTTGTGCGTGGTGCCGTCCGGTTTCGCAAGCGCATCGGCGATCCGTGCGCCTTCGCTCGTGTCGACGACCATCCCCGTGAAGTCGTCGAACAGCGCGTGGTCTTCATAGAACACGCACGCGTCCTGCGTGAGCGGATCGAGCGGGCGGCCGAGTGTCGACCACGCCTTGCCGTACGTCGAATGCGTATGCGCGGCGGCGACGATGTGCGGATGCGCGTCGTGGATTGCCGCATGGATCGCGAACGCGGCCTTGTTCAGCGGGCGCGTGCCGATCGCGGTTTCGCCGCGCGCGTTGACGAGCAGCAGGTCGGACACCTTGATCTGCGAGAAATGCACGCCGAGCGGATTCACCCAGAAGTGGTCGGGCAGTTCGGGGTCGCGTGCGGTGATGTGGCCGGCGAGCCCCTGTGCGAAGCCGAAGCGGGCGAACAGGCGGAACGCGGCCGCGAGCCGCTCCTGACGGTGGCGGCGCTCGGCGGCGACGTCGATGCGCGGCGCGGGCGGATCGAACCAGAAATGCTGGCGCGGCGACGCGGCGAGCGCGAGGCCCGACGCGGTGCGTTCGAGTGTGGACGGAACGGCGGACATCGTAAGGGTCTCCCGGGTTGCGTCAGGCCGCGCGGCGCGCCGCGTCGCGTGCGGCGACGGCGCTGCGCACGCGCGGAATCAGTTCGCGGCCGTAGTCGATCGCGTCTTCCAGCGGATCGAAGCCGCGGATCAGGAACGTCGTGACGCCGAGGTCGTAGTAGTCGAGCAGCGCATCGGCGACCTGTTCGGGCGTGCCGACCAGCGCCGTCGAATTCGAACGCGCGCCGGTGAGGCTGGCGATCTCGGTCCACAGCCGCTTGTCGACGCGCGAGCCGCGTTCGGCCGCGGCCAGCAGGCGGCGCGCGCCTTCGCTTTGTTGCGGGCCGCCGGCGCCGAGGCCGGCCGCTTCACGCAGCCTGCGTGTTTCGTCGAGGATGCGATGCGCACGCGCCCACGCTTCGTCCTCGGTCGCGGCGAGGATCGGGCGGAACGACACGGAGAAACGCACCTGCCGGCCGTGCTTCGCGGCTTCGGCGCGCACCCGGGTCGTCAGGTCGCGCACCTGGTCGAGCGATTCGCCCCACAGCGCGTAGACGTCCGCGTGCTTGCCGGCCACGGCGAGCGCGGCTTCCGATGCCCCGCCGAAATAGATCGGCACATGCGGCTGCTGGAACGGCTTCACTTCCGAGAACCCCTGTTTGAACCGGTAATGCGCGCCGTCGTGATCGAACGGCTGCGCTTCGGTCCAGATCCGCCGCAGGATGCCGAGGTACTCGTCGGTGCGCGCATAACGTGCGTCATGGTCGAGGAAATCGCCGTCGCGCTGCTGCTCGCTGTCCGAGCCGCCGGAGATGAAGTGCACGGCGAGCCGGCCGCGGCTGAACTGGTCGAGTGTCGCGATCTGCCGCGCGGCGAGCGTCGGCGCGGTGAAGCCGGGGCGATGCGCGAGCATGAAGTGGATGCGCTCGGTCGCGGCCGCTGCGAACGCGATCGTCAGCGTCGCCGACGGGCCGGTCGAGTGGTGCGGCACGAGGATCCGGTCGAAGCCGGCCGTCTCGTGGGCGCGGGCAAAGTCGCGCACGTAGCCGGGGTCGACCACGGGGCCGGACGGCGGGTGGATTTCCGACTGCTTCTGGCTCTGGATCATGCCGATGAATTCGACGCTCATCTGGGTCTCCGGTGCGGGGATGTCCCGGCACGCGGCCGGGCAGGAATGGAGCGCAGGTTAACGCCGCGATCATGCGGAATGGAAATAATCAATCCCGATTTGAATATCAGATTTGCATGGTTTGGGCGCGTGTGCGCTACGCATACGCTGTGGGCTCACGAACGATCGGGCGCGCGGGCGCCGGCGAATCCGGGGGGTACGCGTTGCGGATCGACCGGTTCATGGGATACCGCGCCGCGTGGCGATCGATTGCCGCGGTTGCCGATCTCCGTCGCGCTTGCCGCCTGTCCGTATTACCCAGGGAATCCGTTTCGATGTCCGCCAGCCTTGCCGCTTCCTCGCCGTCGCCGCAGCCGCCCGCGCTGCGCCTCCTGCCCACCAACGATGCCGACGACGCACGCGTCGCCGCGCTGCTCGAGCGCCTCGCGCCGGAACTTGCCGCCGACGCGGCGCGCAATGACGTCGATGGCCGCTTTCCGCACGAGAACTTCGCGCGGCTGCATCGCGCGGGGCTGATCGCGCAGGTCGTGCCGCGCGAGCATGGCGGTGCCGGTGCGACGCTCGCGCAGGCGAGCCGGATCGTTGCCGCCGTCGCGCGGGCCGATCCGGCCACCGCGCTGGTGCTGACGATGACCTATCTGCAACATCGCGCGCTCGGCCGGGCCGACAACCGCTGGCCCGCACAGGTGCGGCGCGCGGTGTTCGACAGCGCGGTCACGCACGGTGCGCTGATCAACGCGCTGCGGGTCGAACCCGCGCTCGGTTCGCCGTCGCGCGGCGGCCTGCCGGAAACCGTAGCCCGGCGCGACGGCGACGGCTGGCGGCTGTCCGGCCACAAGCTGTACAGCACCGGGATTCCGGCGCTGCGCTGGCTGGCCGTGTGGGCGCGCACCGACGAACCGGCGCCGCGGGTCGGCGTGTTTCTCGTGCCGCGCGACCGCGATGCGGATGGCGATCGCATCCGCGTGATCGAAAGCTGGAATCACCTCGGCCTGCGTGCGTCGGGCAGCCACGAGGTCGTGTTCGACGACGTCCGGCTGCCGGCCGATCACGCGGTCGACGTGCGCGCACCGGACGCATGGGCCGTGTCGGCCGCGACCCACGCGGATGCCGACGCGCAGGCCGACCAGCAGGCGTGGATGGTCGCGCTGCTCGGCAGCCTGTACGACGCGGTGGCGCGTGCGTCGCGCGACTGGGTGGTCGAATTCGCGACGACGCGTGCGCCGAGCGGGCTGGGCGCGCCGCTCGCGACGCTGCCGCGCGTGCAGGAAGCGGTCGGCGAAATCGAGGGCTGGCTGCACGCGAACCGCGTGCTGCTCGACGATCACATCGCGCGCACCGACGCTGGCAGTGCGCCGCCGGTCACGACGAGCGGGCTGGTCAAGCGCACCGTGACCGAGCACGCGATCCGTGCGGTCGAGCAGGCGCTGAAGCTGTCGGGCAATCACGGGCTGAGCCGCGCCAATCCGCTCGAACGCCACTATCGCGACGTGCTGTGCAGCCGCGTGCATACGCCGCAGGACGACGCGATCGCGGTGGCGGCGGGGCGTGTGGTGCTCGACGCGGCGAGCCGGGTCGAAGCGAAGGGCGAGACGAAGGGCGAAGCGAGCGGCAAAGCGGGCGGCGAGACGGAAACGGGCGGGGCGTCGGTCGACGGGACCGAGCGCGGCCGCAGCGATGCGTGAGCGGAGCCGGGCTGGCGCGAGCATCGACCGGGCGGCGCGATGCCGCCGCCGCCCGGTACGGTCACGCAGCCTGGTCGTGCGCCTGCTCGGGCAGCGCGAATGCCGCACGCGCATGCGCGGCGACGGCCGCGAGCGGCGCGCCGAAGCGGGCCGCATCGTGCCGGCGCAGCAACCACAGATCGATGTGCGGCTTGAAATCGGCGAGCGGCACGATGTCGAGCGCATCGCGCAGCGGGCTGCCTTCGACGAGCGGCAGCGGCATCAGCCCGATGCCGAAGCCGTTCGCGACGCTCTGCAGTTGCAGGTCGCGGCCGTAGGCGTCGAGCGTGACCGGCATCGGCAGGCCCTGCGCGTCGAGCGCGCGCCGCAGGCCCGCACGAAAGCCGCAACCGTCGGGGTTGAGCACCCAGCCACGAGCGTGGCAATCGGCGAGCCGGTAGCTGCGGCGCGGCCAGTCACCCTTGCGGCCGACCGCGACGAGCCGCGTGGCCAGCAGCCGTTCGCCGTCGACCTGTGCCGGCAGCACCATCTCGCGCGCGAGGAACACGAGCGCCGCATCGAGTTCGCGGCGGGCGACGCGCTCGACGAGCATGCCGCCCCACGCGGTCGTGACCTGCGTCGCGAGCGCGGGCCACTGCGCGGCGAGTTCGGCGATCAGCGCGGGCAGCATCAGTTCGCCGAGGCCCTGCGTGAGCCCGATCCGGAACTCGCCGGCGGGCGGCTGCTCGCCGGCCGTCAGCTCGCGCAGCGCATCGACTTCGCGCAGGATCGCGCGACACTGCTCGAAGACCTGCCGGCCGATGTCGGTCGGGCGCGGCGGCTTCGTGTTGCGATCGAGCAGGGTCACGCCGAGCGCTTCCTCGAGATTCTGGACGCGCCGCGTGATCGCGGGCTGCGTCATCCCGAGCTCGGCCGCGGCCTGGCTCAGGGTCTGGCAGCGGACAACCGCTGCAAAAGCGTCGATATCGCTAATTTTCATGTTTGTTCTGCATGGTCTTTCAGGTGCATCATGACGATCCATCATATTCGGCATCATATTCGAGGAGCCAGCCGATGAGTACGCTTTCGTTGCATCAGACGCCGCTGCGTCCGTTCGTCGACGGTCTGGGCGCGCTGCTCGCGTCCGGCGCGGACGAGGCGCGCATCCTCGACGAGGGCGGTGCGCTGCTCGCTGCGCTCGTCGAACACGACGACTGGTTGCCCGACACGTTCGCGCAGCCCGACCCCGCGCGCTATCGGCAATACCTGCTGCATCTCGACCCGGACGAGCGGTTCTCCGTCGTCAGCTTCGTGTGGGGCCCCGGCCAGACGACGCCGATCCACAACCACACGGTGTGGGGGCTGATCGGAATGCTGCGCGGCGGCGAATTCTCGCAGCCGTACCGGTTCGACGCGGCGGGCCGGCCGGTGCCGTCCGGCGAAGCCGTGCGGCTGGCGCCGGGCGAGATCGAGGCCGTGTCGCCGCGCATCGGCGACGTCCATCGCGTGACCAACGCGTTCGCCGACCAGGTATCGATCAGCATCCACGTGTACGGCGCGAACATCGGCAAGGTCGAGCGCGCGGTGTACCTGGACGACGGCACCGTGAAGCCCTTCGTGTCGGGCTATTCGAACGCCTGATGCTACGCCCGCCGATGCGGCCGGTTGCCCGCACGCGCCGGCGGGCCCAAGATTGATCCGTTCCGCTTTCTTCACCGACTTCAACGCATTCAATACAGAGACATCGTGACGCACTCCGCCGATTCCACTTCCCGTTTTCCCGTCGCGTCGTACCAGGATGTGCGCGCGCGCCTGCTTGCCCGCGACGAGATCGCACTGATCGACGTACGCGAGGAAGACCCGTACGCGCAGGGCCACCCGCTGTGGGCCGCCAACTTTCCGCTGTCGAAACTCGAACTCGACGCGTGGACGCGGATTCCGCGCCGCGACACGCCGATCGTCGTATTCGGCGAAGCCGGCGGCGAGGATCTCGCGCCGCGCGCGGCCGAGAAGCTCGCGCAACTCGGCTACACCGACGTGCGGCTGCTCGACGGCGGCCTCGCGGGCTGGCTCGCGGCGGGCGGCGAACTGTTCATCGACGTGAACGTGCCGAGCAAGTCGTTCGGCGAATGGGTCGAGGCCGAGCGGCATACGCCGTCGCTGTCCGCGCAGGAGGTGCAGGCGCTGATCGACGCGCAGGCCGATGTCGTGATCGTCGACGCGCGCCGTTTCGACGAATACCAGACGATGAACATCCCGACCTCGACGAGCGTACCCGGCGCGGAACTCGTGCTGCGCGTGCGCGCGCTTGCGCCGAACCCGGCGACGCAGGTCGTCGTCAACTGCGCGGGACGCACGCGCAGCATCATCGGCACGCAGTCGCTCGTCAACGCGGGGCTGCCGAATCCGGTCGCGGCGCTGCGCAACGGCACGATCGGCTGGACGCTCGCGGGCCAGACGCTCGAGCGGGGTGCCGCGCGGCGCTTTCCGGACGACATCGACGCGACGCAGCGCGACGAAGCGCGCCGCGCTGCGCGCGCGGTGGCCGAACGCGCGGGCGTACCGCGCATCGCGCTCGCCGACGTCGCCGCGCTCGACGAACCGGGCCGCACGCTGTACCGCTTCGACGTGCGCACGCCGGAGGAATACGAAGCCGGCCATCTGCCGGGTTTCCTGAGCACGCCGGGCGGCCAGCTCGTGCAGGAGACCGACCATCATGCGGCCGTGCGCGGCGCGCGGATCGTGCTCGCCGACGACGACGGCGTGCGCGCCGACATGACCGCGTCGTGGCTCGCGCAGATGGGCTGGGACGTGCGTGTCGTCGAGCCGGCCGGCGCGGCCGCTTTCGGCGAGCGCGGCCAACCGCCGCGCGACGTGCCGGCGACGCCGGCCGTGGTGGAGGTATCGCCCGCGACGCTCGCGGGCTGGCTGAAGGAGGCGGCGCCCGGCGAGCTGGCGATCGTCGACGTGACGGCCAGCGCGAACTACGTGAAGCGGCACATTCCGGGCGCGTGGTTCGCCGTGCGTGCGCAGCTGCGCGACGCGCTCGCGGCGATTCCGGCCGCGAAGCGTTATGTGTTCACGTGCGGGTCGAGCCTGCTTGCGCGGTTTGCGGCGGACGACGCGCGTGCGTTGCTGCCGGCTTCGGCCGAGATCCGGGTGCTCACCGGCGGCACGGCCGCATGGATCGACGCCGGGTTGCCGCTCGAAAGCGGCGAGACGCGACTGGCGTCACCGCGTGTCGACCGCTACCGGCGCCCGTACGAAGGCACCGACAACGCGGCGGCCGCGATGCAGGCGTATCTCGACTGGGAATACGGGCTGGTCGACCAGTTGAAGCGGGACGGCACGCACCACTTCAACGTGATCTGACCGATGCGATGCAACCGGGGGCAACGCGCGCGTCGCGCGCCGCGCCCGGTCGACGCGCGTCTCAGCGCTTGAACGTATCGACGGCCGTGCGGCCGACGGCCGGATCGTCGGTGAAGAAGCCGTCGATGCCCGCGCGCAGGTACGCCTGGATCTCGCGCACCGAGCCTGCCGTGTTGCGCGTGGCCGGCGTGCCGCCGTCCTTCAGCGACGCGGGCAGGAAGTTGTTCTCCGGGCGGAACGTGTACGGATGCACGACGAGGCCGGCCTCGTGCGCGTAGCGCACGTACTGCGTCGGCTGCTGCAGCGTGCCGTCCGCGGCGACCGCGATGATCGACGTCTTGTACGGGCCGACGCCGTTCGCATAGGTCGCGACCTCGCGCATGCCGTCGCGCGTCGACAGGTCGCCGTAGGTGCGCTTGTCGTTCGCCTTCACGAAGTCGTACGGGCGCTGGCCGGCTTCGTCCATCAGCTGCACGAGCTTCCAGTTCGGCTGGCTCGACTTGATCCGGTTGCGGATCGCCTTCAGGTTCGCGACCTCGAACGACTGGATGTAGACGGTCGCGGTGCGGGCCGTGTACGAATCCTTCAGCAGTGCATCGACGAGGCGGTCCTCGAGCGGCAGGCCGATCGACTGGAAGTAGGTCGGGTGCTTGGTTTCCGGATACAGGTGGATCGTGCGGCCGGTCTGTGCGGACATCTGCTTCGCGAGCGCGACGATTTCGTCGAACGTCGGAATCTCGAACTGGTCGTTGTATGCGGTGTTCGCGGGGCGGACCTGCGGAATGCGCTCGCGGGCGCGCAGCGTCTTCAGCTCGGCGAGCGTGAAATCCTCGGTGAACCAGCCGGTCAGCTGCGCGCCGTCGATCGTCTTGGTCGCCTTGCGGCTCGCGAACTGCGGCAGCGCGGACACGTTCGTCGTGCCCGAGATCTCGTTCTCGTGCCGCGCGACGAGCACGCCGTCGCGGGTCGACACGAGGTCGGGCTCGATCACGTCCGCGCCGTCTTCGATCGCCTTGCGGTACGACGCCAGCGTATGTTCGGGGCGCAGCGCGCTCGCGCCGCGATGGCCGACCACCTGGACCTTCGCGGAAATCGGCTGGGTGGGATCGGACGCGACGTCGTCGTCGCCGCCGCACGCGGCGAGC
>NZ_ASSI01000250.1:0-1174 GCF_000466765.1 Burkholderia sp. AU4i
CCTCGGTGCGCTGCGACAGGTCCGTGTTGCCCGACGCGATCTCGCTTGCGCCGACGTTGATGTTCTCGGTACCCATCCGCACGCGCGACACCATGTCGATCAGCCCGCCTTGCATCGTGTGCAGCGCGTGCAGCAGGCTGCCGCGATCGTCGTGCTTCACGGCGACGTGCGCGGTCAGGTCGCCCTGCGCAATGCGCTGCGCGGCGTCGAGTGCCACTTCCAGCTCGCCGCCGAGGTTCGCGCGCACGCTTTTCAGCACCAGCACCATCACGGCGGTCGCGATCCCGCCGAGCACGGTCGTCATCGCGAGCCAGCGGCCGACGCTTTCGAGCACGGCGGTGCGCACGTCGTTCATGTACATGCCGGTCACGATGTACCAGTCCCAGGGCGCGAAGCGCTGCACGGCGCTGGTTTTCTCCTGCGGCTTGTCGGCGCCCGGCTTCGGCCACAGATACTCGACGAAGCCCTTGCCGCCTTCGAGGTTGCCGGCCTTCACGATCTCGACGAACAGGTGCTTGCCGTTCGGGTCGGTGAAATTCGACACGTCCTTGCCGTTGAGGTCGGCCTTGATCGGATGCATCACGATCACGGGCTTCGAGTCGTTGACGGAGATGTAGCCGTCGGCGCCGGAACGCATCGCGGCGATCGCCTCGAGCGCCTTCTGCTTCGCGTCGGCTTCCGGCAGCGCGTTCTGCTGCGACAGCTTGTAGTAATGGTCGGTCACGCTCGCGGCCTGCGCGACCAGCGACGCGAGCTGGTCGCGGCGGTCCGCGATCATCGATGCGCGCGTCTGCCAGGCCCCGAGCCCCGCGATCACGAGCAGGCCGAGCCAGAGGATGACGATCATCGAGGCGAGTTTCTGATTCAGGGAAAGGTTGCGCATGGTGTGTGGTCGGTCAGTCGTGGAAGCTCGCCGGGGCGGCGTGACGGGATAAGTATCTTGACGGCGCCCGACGTGCGTCGCCGTAGGCGGGTTATCCCTATGAGGCGCCCTTGCCGATGCCTTCGACACCAGCAAGGATATCTATGCATATGCATAACGGGCGTCGCTATACTGTCGGGGCGATTGAATAGGCGCCGCGCGCGGCGCGGCGGCGAATGAAACCGAAAGGAGGCAACGATGCGGATTCTGGTGGTGGGGGCCGGCGCGGTCGGCGGATATTTCGGCGGCCGG
>NZ_ASSI01000251.1:0-8133 GCF_000466765.1 Burkholderia sp. AU4i
GCTCCGGCAAGGTTACGCGGGCTGCCTGGCGGCAGGCTGCGAGGTCGCGTCGGGCGGCGTGCCGCGCGGGCGCGCATCGGGCGCCGGCGCGTGGACGGCCGACGCATGGCCGTGAGCGCGTGCGCAGAAGTGGCGGACGCGTTCGCGCACCGCGCGCAGGCGGGCGACGCGATCCTCGGCATGCGCGGCACGGGCTTCGGCAAGGCGTGTATCGAGGGCTTCGAGCTTGGCTTCGCAGCCCGCGCGGGCGGCGACGGCAGGTGCCGCGGCGGCCAGCATCACGACCGCGAGGAAGGGTGTAAGTCGTTGATTCATCATGCTTGTTTGTTGTTTTCCGTGTTCGGCCGGTCTGGCGCGGCAAGGTCATGTGCCGCGCTTCGATGGGTGCCTCCCCGGGCGCTCGGTTCGCCTGGCTTGTCGGGGCACGACCGGATTTTGGCCCATTTCGGCCGCCGTGGACACGGTGAGCGGATTCCCTTTGACCGCGTTGCGGTATTTCCTTTATAATTCAGGGCTTTTCCGCATTCATGCCCACGGAAAAAGAACAGGGAGAGCCTGCACCGCGCCTCGAAGCGCACACAGACAAGCAGGAAGAACACATCGGGCAAAGCAATTTTTTTGGATCGATCATGAAGACGTTTTCCGCAAAAGCCCATGAGGTGACGCGCGAATGGTACGTGATTGACGCGACGGATAAGGTTCTCGGCCGTGTTGCCAGCGAAGTGGCACGCCGTCTGCGCGGCAAGCACAAGCCTGAGTTCACCCCGCACGTCGACACTGGTGATTTCATCATCATCATCAACGCGAGCAAGTTGAAGGTCACGGGCAACAAGACTCTGGACAAGAAGTACTACCGTCACTCGGGCTACCCGGGCGGTATCTATGAAACGACGTTCGGCAAGATGCAGGAACGCTTCCCGGGCCGCGCGCTCGAGAAGGCGGTCAAGGGCATGCTGCCGAAGGGCCCGCTCGGTTACGCGATGATCAAGAAGCTGAAGGTCTACGCAGAAGCGACGCATCCGCACTCGGCTCAACAGCCGAAGGCGCTCGAGATCTAAGGGGACCCACATGATCGGTAACTGGAACTACGGTACGGGCCGCCGCAAGAGCGCAGTCGCACGTGTCTTCATCAAGGCTGGCAAGGGCGACATCATCGTCAACGGCAAGCCCATCGCTGACTACTTCTCGCGCGAAACGTCGCTGATGATCGTGCGTCAACCGCTGGAACTCACGAACCACGGCCAGACGTTCGACATCAAGGTGAACGTGAACGGCGGCGGCGAAACGGGTCAGGCAGGTGCAGTGCGCCACGGCATCACCCGTGCACTGATCGACTACGATGCGACGCTGAAGCCGTCGCTGTCGAACGCAGGCTTCGTCACGCGCGATGCACGTGAAGTCGAGCGTAAGAAGGTCGGTCTGCGCAAGGCACGCCGCGCCAAGCAGTTCTCGAAGCGTTAATTCCGCTTCATGGCCGCGCCGCTCCCGGGCGGCGTCCGCCGGAAAAACCGCCAGCTTTCGCGCTGGCGGTTTTTTTATGTCCGTTTCCAGGCGCGTGCTGTCGCGGCCTGCGCATGCGTGTTTGATGAAATCGACAAGAACCTATTGATTTCATGGACATCAGCACGATCTTCTGATCGGCCCTACAATAGCGGCTAAAGCTTTTTGGAGAGTTCGCAATGAACGCTGTTACCGAATCCGCAGCAACGACGGCCGAAATGCCGGTTCCGTTCGTCTTCACCGACGCCGCAGCCGACAAGGTCAAGCAACTGATCGACGAAGAGGGCAATCCCGACCTGAAGCTGCGCGTGTTCGTGCAGGGCGGTGGCTGCTCCGGCTTCCAGTATGGCTTCACGTTCGACGAGGAAGTCAACGAGGACGACACCGTGATGAACAAGAACGGCGTCCAGCTCCTGATCGACTCGATGAGCTACCAGTACCTGGTCGGCGCCGAGATCGACTACAAGGACGACCTCAACGGCGCCCAGTTCGTGATCAAGAACCCGAACGCGACCACCACCTGCGGGTGCGGCTCGTCGTTCTCGGTCTGAGCGCACGACAGATCCACGCCGGTTCGCCGGAATGAAAAACGGGGCATCACGCCCCGTTTTTTTGTGCCCATTTTCCATGCGGCGCTCGCCGCGCGGGCGGCCATGCGTCAGCGCGGATAGAGCGCGCCGAGCACGCGGTTGCCGGCCGCACCGGTAACCGTCGCGAGATTGCCGGGCTGGCGCGCGGTGAAACGGTACGCGAGCCACGCGAACGCGAGTGCCTCGACCTGCTGAGGCGGCACGCCGAGTGCCGCTGTCGTATCGACCGTGGCCGGCACGCCGGCCTCGCGCAGCGCGTGCCGGAGCGCATCGAGCAGCACCGGATTGCGTGCGCCGCCGCCGCATACGAACACGGCCTTGCAGCCCGCTGCATGCTGTGCGATCTCGCGCGCGACCGAAACGGCCGTGAGCGCGGTGAGGGTGGCCTGCACGTCTTGCGGCGCGACGTGTGAGAACGGGGCGAGCTTCGCGTCGAGCCACGCGGGATTGAACAGGTCGCGCCCGGTGCTTTTCGGCGGCGGCGCGGCGAAATAGGGCTCGTCGAGCAGCGCGTCGAGCAGCGCTGCATGGTCGGTGCCGCGCGCCGCGAACTTGCCGCCGTCATCGTACGGCTTGCCCAGATGGCGGGTCGCCCATTCGTCGAGCAGCGCATTCGCGGGGCCGCAGTCGAAACCGCGCACGTCGCCGCCTTCGCCGGGCAGGATCGTGATGTTGCTGATTCCGCCGAGATTGCAGACGACGCGCGTCTCGCCCGCTGCGCCGAACACCGTTGCATGGAAGCCCGGCGCGAGCGGCGCCCCGTGGCCGCCTGCCGCGACGTCGCGGCTGCGGAAATCGGCGATCACGTCGACCTGGGTCAGCTCGGCGAGCAGTGCCGGGTTGTTGATCTGCCGCGTATAACCGCGCTCGGGGCGATGGCGCACGGTCTGGCCGTGCACGCCGATCGCGCGGATCTCGTCGCGCGACAGCCCGGCCGTGCGCTGCAATTCGTGGCAGCACACCGCATAGCGCGCGACCAGCGCGTTCGCGGCGAGCGATT
The DNA here is from genome assembly GCF_000466765.1 of Burkholderia sp. AU4i. Classification (NCBI taxonomy): domain Bacteria; kingdom Pseudomonadati; phylum Pseudomonadota; class Betaproteobacteria; order Burkholderiales; family Burkholderiaceae; genus Burkholderia; species Burkholderia sp. AU4i. Next base: position 3,091 of record NZ_ASSI01000251.1, read on the forward strand.
CGCGGTCGATCTCGTCGTCGCCGGGCTGCTGCAGCGCGAACAGCGCGTCGCGCAGCGATTGCGCGAAGCCGACGAACGCTTCCGCGAGCACGACCGGCGCCTTGCCGGCCTCGAAACGCACGGCGACGCCATCGACGCCGTCCATGCTGGTTCCCGACATCAGCCCGAAGTAGATGCCGTCGGCCGGATGGGCGTTTTGCGGCTGTCGTTGCGGCACGTTGGGTTCTCCTGGATCGTGCGGCGCGGGCCGGTGCCGCGCGCCTTGCGCCCGATTATCCGCGCAACGCGGCGCGCCGTTAAGCGATGGGCGCGCAAGTTATGGGAAAATCCCTGTTTTTGCGACATTCTTCCTGGCACCGATGAGCACCGAACCCAGTTCCAAGCCTGTTTTCCCGATCACCGACGAAGTCCGGCATGCGCTCGCCGTCACGAAGCGCGGCGTCGACGAGCTGCTGATCGAGGAAGAGTTCGCGCAGAAGCTCGCGCGCAGCGCGGCCACGGGCACGCCGCTTCGCATCAAGCTCGGCCTCGACCCGACCGCACCCGACATCCACATCGGCCACACCGTCGTGCTGAACAAGATGCGTCAGCTGCAGGACCTCGGCCACACGGTGATCTTCCTGATCGGCGATTTCACGTCGCTGATCGGCGATCCGTCGGGCCGCAACGCGACGCGCCCGCCGCTCACGCGCGAGCAGATCGAGTCGAACGCGAAGACCTATTTCGAGCAGGCCGCGCTCGTGCTCGATCGCGCGAAGACCGAGATCCGCTACAACAGCGAATGGTCGATGCCGCTCGGCGCGGACGGGATGATCAAGCTCGCGTCGCGCTACACGGTTGCGCGGATCCTCGAACGCGAGGATTTCACGAAGCGCTTCCAGGGCGGCGTGCCGATCTCGATCCACGAATTCCTGTATCCGCTGATGCAGGGCTACGATTCGGTCGCGCTGAACGCCGATCTCGAGCTGGGCGGCACCGACCAGAAGTTCAACCTGCTGGTCGGCCGCGAGCTGCAGAAGCAGTACGGCCAGGAACAGCAGTGCATTCTCACGATGCCGCTGCTCGAAGGCCTCGACGGCGTCGAGAAGATGTCGAAGTCGAAGGGCAACTACGTCGGCATCAGCGAGAAGCCGACCGACATGTTCGGCAAGCTGATGAGCATCTCGGACACGCTGATGTGGCGTTACTTCGAACTGCTGTCGTTCCGCGGCCTCGACGAGATCGCCGGCTTCAAGCGCGAGGCCGAAGGCGGCCGCAACCCGCGCGACTTCAAGGTGCTGCTCGCGCAGGAAATCGTCGCGCGGTTCCACTCGCAGGCCGACGCCGAACGTGCGCTCGAGGATTTCAACCACCGCGCGAAGGGCGGCGTGCCGGACGACATCCCGTCGGTCACGCTCGCGGGCGCACCGCTCGCGATCGGCCAGCTGCTGAAGCAGGCCGGCCTCGTGCCGTCGACGAGCGAAGCGCTGCGCAATATCGAGCAGGGCGGCGTGAAGATCGATGGCGCGACCGTGTCGGACAAGGGCCTGAAGGTCGAAGCCGGCGAGTTCGTCGTCCAGGTCGGCAAGCGCCGCTTCGCGCGCGTCACGCTGACCGCATGATCGCGCTGATCCAGCGCGTGAAGCGCGCCGACGTGCGCGTCGGCGACCGCACGACGGGCGAGATCGGCGCGGGCCTGCTCGCGCTCGTCTGCGCGGAGCGCGGCGATACCGAGGCGGCGGCCGACAAGCTGCTCGCGAAAATGCTCGGCTACCGCGTGTTCAGCGACGCCGCCGGCAAGATGAACCTGCCGGTGTCGAATATCGACGGCGAGGGCCGCGCAGGCGGCCTGCTGCTCGTGTCGCAGTTCACGCTGGCCGCCGATACCAACAGCGGGCTGCGTCCGAGCTTCACGCCGGCCGCGCCGCCCGACGAAGGCGCGCGGCTCTTCGACTATTTCGTCGCGGCCGCGCGTGCGCGCCATCCGGTCGTCGAGACGGGCGAGTTCGGCGCCGACATGCAGGTGTCGCTCGTCAACGACGGCCCCGTGACATTCTGGCTGCAAGTTCGGCCCTGATTCTTTCCCCGGAGACGCGCCGCGATGGCCACCACGCAGATTCTTTTCATCCGCCACGGCGAGACGGCCTGGAATCGCATCAAGCGCATCCAGGGCCATATCGACATCCCGCTCGCCGACACGGGGCTCGCGCAGGCCCAAAAGCTGGCCGCGCGGCTCGCACGCGACGCGCGTGACGGTGCACGGATCGACGCGGTCTATTCGAGCGACCTGATGCGCGCGCAACAGACCGCGCAGCCCTTCGCCAATGCGCTCGGGTTGCCGCTGCTGCTGCGGCAAGGGCTGCGGGAACGCTCGTACGGCGCATTCCAGGGGCACGACAGCACCGAGATCGAGGCGTTGTTTCCGGACGCATACGCGGCGTGGCAGACGCGCGATCCGGGTTTCGCGCCGGAAGGCGGCGAGTCGCAGCGTGAGTTCTATCACCGCGTGCTGCACGCGCTCGAGCCGATCGTGGCCGCGCACCCGGGCGGCCGGATCGCGTGCGTCGCGCACGGCGGCGTGCTCGACAGCGTGTACCGGTTTGCGAACGGCATCGAACTGTCGGCGCCGCGCAGTTATCAGCTGCTCAACACGAGCATCAACGTCGTCGATTACGTGGACGGCCGTGCGCAGGTCGTGCAGTGGGCCGACGTGTCGCACCTCGACGCCGCAAGCGACGACGACGGGTACCGCAAGGTGCTTTGAGCCAGCAGGCCCTGTCCGCCATGGCCGGCCGGGGCTTCCTTCCCGCGTGGCGCTCGCCGCTTACTGCGGCAGTGCGTGGCGGGTCTTGTAGTCGAGCGCGTACGCGACCTTGCCGGGCTTGTCCGCCGCGATCGGCTGGCGCAGCTTGTCGAATTCCCCCTTGTTGTATTTCTTCCCGCCGTTGATCGCGTCCGCGCGCCCGAGGTCGGCGCCCGTCTTGCCGTCGATCACGGGATCCGTGGCCGCGACCATGCGCGCCGACGCATTCCAGACCGCGTTCAGGTACCCCGTGTCGGCCTTTGCCGGATCGGGGTCGGTTGCGCCGGCGCGCGTCAGGTCGTAGCCGGCGAGCGAGAACGTGCCCGGTTGCGCGCGCAGCCAGTCGGCCCAGTAGAACTCGAGGTAGTCGGTGGCTTGTGCGGGCTTGCTGTAGGCGATGTCGCGCGTGAAATAGACGAGCGAGCGGTAGCGGTCGTTCGTCATCCCGAGTTTCAGGCCGAGCCCGGTCGGCAGTTGGGCGGTCGTGATCGGCTTGCCTTCCCCGTTCTTGAGGCGCAGATAACCGCGGCTCTGCATCTGCTGCCAGAACGCGTCGCCCGAGTAGTCGCTGAGGTTGTCCTTGACGACGACGTGTACGTGCAGCGCCGGGCCGCCGTCGGCCGTCTCGTAGTAGGTGGACAGGCCGTGGTGGCCGTCGGTCAGGTACAGCGCATCGCCGTTCGGGCCGATCACGACCGGGTTCAGCACCGACCGGTCGCGGGCGTTCGCGTCGGTCGTCGTGCATGCGTAGCTGGCGGGATCGCGCAGCACCGACCTGGCCGTGTAGCCCGCCGAAGCGACACCGCCGAGGCCTTCGTCCGCACAGAAGTCGTCGAATTTCTTGTCGGGCTGCAGTTCGTAGCGGCCGAGCTTGTAGTAGATCTGGTCGTAACCGATTGCACCCTGCGTCGGATGGAGGTCGCCGAGCGTCACGTCGATCAGGTCGCCCGCACGGGCGGCCTTCCACTTGCCCGGTTGCGGCGTGACGGTGGCGGGCGGCGCCGGCGCAGGCGCGGTCGGGGTGCCGCCGGACGGCGTTTGCGCGTCCGAACGCGCGACGGCGGCGACATCGTCGCCTCCACAGGCGCCGAGGGCGAGGACGGCGGACAGGCTGGCGGCGAGGGCGAAACGGATCGGCAGGTGTGGCATCGCGGGCATCGGGTGTCGGTCGGATTGGCGGAGCACCGCGCGGGTCACGGACAGGCGGGACGGACGGCGCGTGCGACCGTGCGCGGGTGCAAGCCCGTCAGCTTGTCACAGGTATTTGACAGCAAATTGAAATGAAAGGAAGAGGCGGATCGTCAGGCGGGCGGGGTGCCGTCGGGCGGTGCTGCCGTCGCGCGGCGGCGCGCACGCTTTGACGCGCCGTTCACGAGCGCCCAGCGCAGCACGGGCGCGACGACCCGTATGCCGGGCCGGACCACCGCGCGCCGCAGCGGCGCGAACGTCGACACGCCGAGCATGCGCTGCGCCCACGGCGGCAGCAGGTCGATTCCGGCATGCATCACCAACGCTGCGGCCGGCCGCAGCGCAGGCTTCGCGACCGGCACGTTCAGCAGGATGGACATCACGTCGAACGTACGCGGCCCGGCCTCGAGTTCGGGCTGCATGCGCGCGAGATACGCGGCCACCTCGGCACGCGAACGGGGAACCTCGTGTGCGCCGAGCAGTTCGGCGACCCGTGCCGTCTCGGCGTAGTAGCGATCCTGCAATTCGCCCGGCACGGCCGGATTCACGTAGCGCAGATGCGCGGCGAGGAAACTCGATACTTCCGCGACGTGCACCCAGGTCAGCAATGCAGGATCGTCGGCGCGATACGGCCGTCCGTCCGGTGCGGTGCCCGATATGTGCGTGTGGATCGATTTCACGCGCTCGATCAGTGCGAGTGCGTCCGCGCGACTGCCGAAGGTCGTACCGGTGATGAACGTGGCGGTGCGCCGCAAGCGACCCAGGATGTCGGTGCGAAACGACGAGTGATCCCAGACGCCCGCGAGGGCGAGCGGATGGAGCGCCTGCAGCAGCAGTGCGGCGATGCCGCCCGTCATCATCGACGTGAAGTCGGCATGCACGCGCCAGCAGACGGCGTCGGGGCCGAACAGCCCCGGATCTCCGGGCGGGGAGGAGAGGTCGAGCGACGGGCCGCCGCCGCCCGCCGTCAGGTGCGTGACGCCGGCCACGAGCCGCTTGCGGATCGGCTCGGCCCAGCGCGGGCCCGGTGCGGGTGCGGCGGGGTGGCGGCTGGGCGGCGTCGTCATGGCGGG
>NZ_ASSI01000252.1:0-20928 GCF_000466765.1 Burkholderia sp. AU4i
TCGTTTCACGTGACTGGAGTTCAGACGTGTGCTCTTCCGATCTGCTCACGGGCCAGTCGTTCATCGTCAGCCACGGCTGGTTCATGCAGTGAAGCCGCGCGCCCCCACGGAAAAGCAGGCCGTCGATGCGGCGGACCTGCATCACGAAGCCGGCGCACCGGTCCCCGCACGGTCGCTGCCGTACGAAACGATTGCACTCGTGCTGCAAGGCGGCGGCGCGCTCGGCGCGTACCAGGCCGGCGTGTTCGAAGGGCTGCACGAGGCGGGCATTCCGCTCGACTGGATCGCGGGCATCTCGATCGGCGCGCTCAACACCGCGCTGATCGCGGGCAATGCGCCCGAGCATCGCGTCGAGCGGCTGCGCGAGTTCTGGGAAACGATCTGCAAGCCGGCGTTCTTCCCGACGGTTCCGGCCGCATTCGAGTTCGCGCTGTTCAACAGCATCGACCAGGTTCGTACGTTCTTCACCGCGTCGCAGGCCGCAAGCGCGATGATGCAGGGCCAGCAGGGCTTCTTCGTGCCGCGCTTCCCGCCGCCGCTGCCGGGCGTGTCGGATCATCCGGAGAAGATCAGCTGGTACGACACGTCGCAATTGCGCGCGACACTGCTGAAGCTGTGCGATTTCGACCGGATCAATTCGGGCGAAACGCGCGTGTCGGTGGGCGCGGTCAACGTCGGCACCGGCAACTTCGTGTACTTCGACAACTCGCGCATCCGCCTGGCACCCGAGCATTTCATGGCGTCCGGCGCGCTGCCGCCCGCGTTCCCGCCGGTCGAGATCGACGGCGAGTACTACTGGGACGGCGGTGTCGTGTCGAACACGCCGCTGATGGAAGTGCTCCGCGCACGGCCGCGCCGCGACACGCTCGCGTTCCAGGTCGACCTGTGGAGCGCGCGCGGGCCGCTGCCGCGCACGATGGCCGACGTCGCCGAGCGCACGAAGGACGTGCAGTATTCGAGCCGCACGCGTTTCGTCACCGACACGCTGCAGCGCGAACAGCGCTACCGCAACGTGCTGCGCCACGTGCTCGAGCAGGTGCCGGAAGAGCAGCGCAAGGCGGATCCCTGGTGCGTCGAGGCCGATGCGATGTCGTCCAGCAAGAAGTACAACATCCAGCACCTGATCTACCAGCAGAAGGCGTACGAGCATCACTACAAGGACTATCAGTTCGGTCTGTCGACGATGCGTGACCACTGGTCCGCGGGTCTCGACGACATCCGCAAGACGCTCGCAGTCAAGGACGGCCTCGCGCTGCCCAACAACGACGCGGGCTTCGTGACGCACGACATTCACCGCAAACGGTAATGCCGTGCACGACGGATCGGCGCGATGCATGCGCCGGTCCGTCCTCTTCCCCGATCAGACATGCCGATTTTCATTGCACTGTTCGTGCTCATCGCTGCCGGATGGGGCGCGGTTCACCTGTTTCACGTCATCGCCGCGCAGTTCGGCCAGCCGGTCGCGATCGCGGCCGCCGTGCTCGCCGCCGCGATCCTGATCGCGCTGGTCGCCTGGTGGATCAAGCGCCGCCGCGATATCGCACCGAATACGAAGGAAGAAGGCTGGACCCACGTCGTGCATCGCGCGTGGGGCGAGCTGCGCGTGTCCGCGACGCAGGGGCTGCTGTGGCTGTCGCACGACGGCGCGGACGGCCGCTATACGCTGTCGCAGCTCGACGGCTGCCAGGCCGCGCCGATCGGCGGCCGCTGGCATCTCGTCGTGCACGTGCGCGATGGCGTGCGCAGCGAATGGAAGCTGCCGATGATGGACAAGCGCGACGCGCAACGCTGGGCGCGCGTGCTGACGCTCGCGAAGGACAACCGGCTTTGAGACGGCATGCCGTGGATGCACGGGCACGGCATGCACGCATGAACAGCCGCGCCGCCCAGCCTGCATGCCGGTGCGCTATCGCGCGCCGAGCGCCCACAACGCATCGAGTACATGCTGGGTCGCCCGCTCGACCGGCCCCGCCCGATGGGCGATCCCCAGTTCACGCCACAACGCCGGGCGCAACGCCCGCATGACGATGCGCGCATCGGGGAGCGGGGCGCCCGCCTCGTGCGGCAGCAGCGTCGCGCCGTACCCCGCGGCGACCAGGCTCTTGATCGCATCGTTGTAGTTGAGTTCGATCCGCGGCTCCGGCCGGTGGCCGCCGAGCGCGAACCATTCCGTCGTCAGCCGTGACAGGCGGGTGGTCGCATCGTTGAGAATCAGCGGGCGGGCGGCCAGATAGCCGGGCGTCACGCGCGCCGGAAGCGGCCAGTCCGCCGGCAGAAACGCCATCACCGGATCGCGCCGCCACGCGCGGATCGACAGCCCCGCGACGGCCGTCTGCGGCAGCGCCACCAGCCCGACATCGAGCGTGCCCTGCGCGATGCGCGCCAGCGTGTCGTGCGACGTGAGCACCGCGATCTGGACATCGATGTCCGGATGCTGCTCGCGCAAGCGGGCCACCGCCTGCGGCAGCAGGTGCGCGATCGCCCCGGTCGATGCGCCGAGGCGCACGCGCCCGGTCAACCCCTGCACCTGTCGCTGCACGTCGTCCAGCGTGGATTCGACCTCGGCCAGCAGGCGGCGCGCGCGCTCGACCAGCACTTCACCGATGGGCGACGGCCGCACGTTTCCGCGCGTGCGGGACAGCAACGGCGCGCCGATGCGACTCTCCAGTTCGGCAACGTGAAGGCTGACGGTCGGCGGCGCGAGGTGAAGCAGTTGCGCCGCGGCGACAAAGGACCCTTGGTCCGCGATGGCGACCAGCGTGCGCAGGCGGTCCAGGCTGATCTCCCGCATTCTCCACCCCTCATTCAAGAAAACTGAATCTGATGGTCAGTAAATTCAACTTTTTCTATTCTAGGCGCTCGGTGGACGATACGGCTTTCCCGACCACGAACCCAAGGAACGCGACCACCATGAGCCAGCCCACTGTCTACATCGACGGCGATCAAGGGACGACCGGATTGCAGATCCACGAGCGCCTGCGCGGGCGCACCGACTTGCGGCTCGTCGCGCTGCCGGAGGCCGAGCGCAAGGATCCCGTGCGGCGCGCCGAAGCGATCAACGCGGCCGACATCGCCATTCTGTGCCTGCCCGACGCGGCCGCACGCGAAGCGGTCGGCTTCATCCGGAATCCGGCGGTACGCGTGATCGACGCGAGTTCGGCTCATCGCACGCAGCCGGAATGGGTCTACGGCTTTCCCGAGATGGCCGACGGGCAGGCACGGGCAATTGCACACGCGCGGCGTGTCACCAATCCGGGCTGCTACCCGACCGGCGCGATCGGGCTGCTGCGGCCGCTGCTACAGGCCGGGCTGCTGCCGCGCGACTACCCGGTGAGCATCCATGCCGTGTCCGGATACTCGGGCGGCGGCCGGACCGCCGTCGACGCGTTCGAAGCGAACGACGCTTCGCGCGCGAATCCGCTCCAGGTCTACGGCCTCGCACTCGCGCACAAGCATGTGCCCGAGATCCGGTTGCATGCCGGTCTGGCGAACCGTCCGTTGTTCGTGCCGGCTTACGGTGCCTATCGGCAAGGCATCGTGCTCACCGTGCCGATCGAGTTGCGCCTGCTCCCTGCCGGTGTGACCGGTGAGCAACTGCATGCGTGTCTCGCGCACCATTACGCCGAGTCGCGCCACGTCGACGTCACGCCGCTCGCGGACACGCATGCGATCACGCATCTCGATCCGCAAGCGCTGAACGGCACCAACGACATGCGGCTCGGCGTGTTCGTCAATGCCGAGCACGGCCAGGTGCTGCTGTCCGCCGTGTTCGACAATCTCGGCAAAGGCGCATCCGGCGCAGCCGTGCAGAATCTCGACCTGATGCTCGGGGCGGCAGGCGCGGCAGGCGGGGCACAAGCGGCGTAAGCCGTGCGCAGGCACCGGCGTCGGCAGGCCAGGCACCTCGCGACCGCGACGTGTGGGTACCCGTTCGACGCGACCGGCTCGCGACGCGATTGCGAGCCGGAAACGGGGCCTGCCGATGTTGTGCGCATGCCCCCGTAAAAGCTCACCTTTAGCCGGTTTCAGGCCGTATCGTCACCCGCCGCGGCATTCAAGCCAGCCAGCGTCTCCACCAGAAAATCCACGCACACGCGCACTTTCGCCGACGCAGCCACGCGCTCCGGATACACGGCCCAGATGTTCGCGGGTTGGATTGCGTCCGGCAGCACGCGACACAGTGCACCGCGTTCGATCAGCGGCGCGGCTTCCCAGATCGAACGCAGCACGATGCCGCGCCCGGCCAGCGCCCATTGCACGGCGACCTCGCCATGGTTCGTCGACAGCGCGCCGCCAACCTTCACCGTGGCCGTTTCACCGCGCACGTTCAGCCGCCACACGCCGAACGGGTGATCGCGCTCCTTGATGGCAAGACAGTCGTGCGATGCGAGATCCGCGAGCGAGCGCGGTGTACCGCGCCGGGCGAGATAGTCGGGCGACGCACACAGCACGCGGTAGTTCGCGGCGAGGCGGCGCGCGATCAGGTGATCGGCGATCTCGTCGCCGATGCGCACGTCGAGGTCGTAGCCTTCGCCCGCGACGTCGACGAGCCGGTCGAACAGATCGAGCCGCACGTTCAGTTGCGGATAGCGTGCCGAGAAGTCGAGCAGCGCCGGCGCGATGACGTGCCGGCCGAAGCCGAAGCTGCTCGAAATGCGCAGCGTGCCGCGCGGCACCGTGCGCGTGGTCGACACGTCCTCGACGAGATGATCGACGTCGTCGAGAATCTTTTCGGCGCGCGCGAACACGCGCTCGCCTGCTTCCGTGACCGTCACGCGGCGCGTCGAGCGATGCAGCAGGCGCGTGCCGAGCTGCGCCTCGAGCAACGCGATGCGCTTGCTGACATAGGCAGGCGACACCGCGAGTTGCTCGGCGGCCGCGCTGAAGCTGGTCAGGCGGACGACCAGGCTGAACACGCGCAGGTCGTCGAGATTCGGCGATTTATTCACGATTCGTGGAAAGTCGATTAACCTTTCGCGGGATTTTAATCCAGATGGAAATAAATAGAATGACGTGACGCGCCGCTGCCTTTCCCCGCGGCCAGCCCACCAGCCAAGGAGCTTTGCATGACCGACAGGACCTACAGAATTGCCGTGATCCCCGGCGACGGCATCGGCCGTGAAGTGATGCCCGAGGGCCTGCGCGCGCTCGAGGCCGTGACCGCGCGCTTCGGCATCCGCTTCGACTTCGTCCAGATCGACTGGGCGAGCTGCGACTACTACGCACAGCACGGCAAGATGATGCCGGACGACTGGAAGGCGCAACTGTCGGGCATGGACGCGATCCTGTTCGGCGCGGTCGGCTGGCCCGCGACAGTGCCCGATCACGTTTCGCTGTGGGGCTCGCTGCTGAAATTCCGCCGCGAATTCGACCAGTACATCAACCTGCGGCCCGCGCGCCTGTTCGACGGCGTGCCGTCGCCGCTCGCCGGCCGCCGCGCGGGCGACATCGACTTCATGATCGTGCGCGAGAACACCGAGGGCGAGTATTCGTCGGTCGGCGGCACGATGTTCGAAGGCACCGATCGCGAGATCGTGATGCAGCAGGCGATCTTCACGCGTCACGGCACCGAGCGCGTGCTGAAATTCGCGTTCGAACTCGCGCAGCGGCGCGCGAAGCGTCTCACCGTCGCGACGAAGAGCAACGGCATCGCGATCAGCATGCCGTGGTGGGACGCGCGCACGGCCGAGATGGCCGAACGTTATCCCGACATCGCCGTCGACAAGCAGCACATCGACATCCTGTGCGCGCGTTTCGTGCTGCAGCCGGATCGCTTCGACGTCGTCGTCGCGTCGAACCTGTTCGGCGACATCCTGTCGGATCTCGGGCCCGCGTGTACGGGCACGATCGGCATCGCGCCGTCGGCGAACCTGAACCCCGACCGCACGTTTCCGTCGCTGTTCGAACCCGTGCACGGTTCCGCGCCCGACATCACGGGGCAATACATCGCGAACCCGGTCGCGATGATCTGGTCGGCCGCCCTGATGCTCGATTTCCTCGGCAACGGCGCAGGCCGCGAACGCGAAGCGCACGATGCGATCGTCGCCGCGATCGAGGACGTGCTGCGCACGGGGCCGCATACGCGCGATCTCGGCGGCAACGCGGGGACACAGGAAGTGGGCGAGGCGATCGCCGCGCGCATCGCGGGCTGACGATCAGGCCCGGCGCAATCGCACGCGCCGGGCAGAGGCTGCACGAATCGGTGTGCGGTGAGTTGCACGCCATGCGTTTGCGCACGCATGCGAATTCCCGAGCCTGCCTGGTGAAGTCGAGCGGTGAGCAACGTCGCACCGCAACGCGCACGGCACGCGCCATCAGACGTCGATACGATCGGTGAGTTGCACGCCACACGCGTGCACACCGATCGTCAAACCGCTACCGGCCCCGATCGATCGGTGAGATGCATCATGTGGTGAAGCACACCGTTGCATACCGATACGCGCATCACGAAATCCCGACGTGCATGGCACGTCCGCGTTGCCCGGGACGATGCCGCGTCGAACGGCTCGAAGCACACAGTCCGACGCGACATTTCCCTTCGTCCCGAAAAACCTCACCTTCAGCGCATCGACTCCCGAATTTCCTCACCGTTGAAGCCCGGTGATGCGTTCGCCGGTCCGTCGAGTCGGCACGCGCGTCACAGGCCGAGATCGGACAGCCCGGGATGATCGTCCGGACGACGGCCGAGCGGCCAGTGATAGAGACGATCCTGCTCGCGAATCGGCAGGTCGTTGATACTCGCGTGACGATGCGCCATCAGCCCGTTTTTGTCGAACTCCCAGTTTTCGTTGCCGTACGAACGGAACCAGTTGCCGGCATCGTCATGCCATTCGTACGCAAAGCGCACCGCGATGCGATTGCCGTCGAATGCCCACAGCTCCTTGATCAGCCGGTAGTCGAGCTCGCGCGCCCACTTGCGCTGCAGCAGCCCGACGATCTCGTCGCGGCCGGTCACGAATTCCGCGCGATTGCGCCATCGGCTTTGCGGCGTATAGGCGAGCGACACGCGCTGCGGGTCGCGCGTGTTCCACGCATCCTCGGCGGCGCGCACTTTCTGGCGCGCCGTTTCGAGCGTGAAGGGCGGAACGGGCGGACGGACTTCGAGGGAAGCGGACATGGGTTGCTCCTGTTCAGGTTCTGGCCACGGACGACCGCGGCCGGTTCGGATTCGCTGCTTCGACTACCGTGACACCGCGTCGAGCAGCAGTTCGGCCGTCGCGCGCGCATCGCGCGCGGCGTTTGCATCACCACTGACGAGCGCCACGCCGATTGCGCCGTCGATCAGCACGAGCCACTGACGCGCGATGCGCGCGAGCCCACGACGCTCGATGCCGGTTTCATCGGCATACGCATCGAACCGCTCGCGCACGAACGCCAGCAAGCGTGCCTTGTGCGCGCGTGCGACGACGCGCACCGGATCGTCGGCATCGGGAATCTCGCCCGATGCGTTGAGGAACGCGCAGCCGTGAAAGTCGGGTTGCCCGAACCAGTCGCGCAGCACGTCGAACATGCCGAGCAGCTGCACGCGCGGTGCCTTGCCGCGCGCGAGCGTCGCGTCGACGAACCAGCGCATCCAGCGCTCGTCGCGACGTTCGAGTGCGGCCAGCACCAGTGCCTCTTTCGATTCGAAATGCGAATAAAAGCTCTTTCGCGCCGCGCCGGATCGCTTGACGATCGCGTCGACACCGGTTGCATGGATGCCGCCCGAGTAGATCAGCGCTTCGGCTGCATCGAGCAGCCGGTCGCGAACGCCCGGTTCGCCGGAAAGGTCGTGATGTGTGTTCATGGGTTTACGGTAGAACGATCGTTCTCCATCGTCAACACCCGGATGAAAAAGCCCTGCTGACGGGAGGGCTGAAGCGCAACCTGGCGCGCGATGCGCGCCCGCCGCGTTTACGACATTTTTTCTTGAAGCGGACGCGCGACGCTCACTACACTTCGGTCACCCCGTCTGGGCGAAAGGACATCATGCAGCGACCGGAATCCGCGCGCCCCGCGCGCGCCTATGCGGCTTATGCCAAGCGGCTCGACGGCCGCATCGTCGTGCGGCGCTTCGACCCGCGCAACGATTCGTACGACACGTTGACCGCGCTGCTGCATCGCGCCTTCGCACCGCTCGGCGCACTGGGCTTCAACTGCCCGTGCGTCGATCAGCCGGCCTCGGCGACACGCGAACGCGTGCTCACCGGCGAGTGCTTCGTTGCGCTCGGCAACGCGCATCTGATCGCGACGATGACGATGCGTTCGCACGATCCCGATTCCCGCTGCGATCCGTACCGCAGCCGGCACGTCGCGACGCTCGGCCAGCTGGCTGTCGATCCCGTCTGGCAGGACCGCGGCATCGGCCGATCGCTGCTCGCATTCGCGCAACGGCGGGCCGCCGCGCGCGGCGCGACGCACCTGGCGCTCGACGCACCGTACGCGGCGGTCCGGCTCATCGATTTCTATCGTCGCGAAGGATTTCAAGCGGTCGACGTGATGCGCTTTCCGGGGCACAACTACGACAGCGCGATCCTGTGCAAATCGGTCTGCGTCACGAACGGTCGCATCGGTGCCGGTGATACGACGCGGATCGACATTGCACGACCGGTCGGTGCCGCGTCGTGAAACACGACATGCCGAAGCGCGAAGGCGGCGACGATCGCACCCGGCTCGCCGTCCGGCAGGCACGCGTGCGCGCTGCACTGCGGCTGCGTGGCGTGTTGAAGCTGACGATCGTCACGATCGCGGTCGCGCACGTGCTGACATTCGTGTTCGACAACCTGCTGGTCGTGGCCGGTTTCGCGCCGGATGCCGCAGCGGTGCTGCTGTTCCGTTTCGTGACGTGCGCGCTGGTCAGCTTCTGGCTGCAAGCGGATGCGTTGCGCGCGTATCAATACGCGGCGCAACACGGGTTCGTCACCGCGCCCGGAATGCACGGCGGCCCGGTCGACGTTGCGCCGCAGTGTCCGAGACGCTGGCTCGTCGTGTTGAGTCTTCAGCTCGACCCACGCGGGTTGAACGGTGAACGGATCAAGTAGCCGTCGGCGCACCGATCGACGTCGATCGATATCGAAGGGTTTCACGCCTGAGTGAGTCGCGACGATGCGCGCAGGCTCACGGTTGACGCCACGGTTCGGCACGACATCGCGTGCGGCTCATGACGAGCGGTCGCGCGGCAACGCAAGCGGGGAAGTGTCTGGAAGGGGAGAGCAGGTGCCGGAAGGCACGAGGGCGGAAAGCGAGGCAGCTTCCGTCAGGTGAAGTGAACGTGCGATTGCAGTTCACCGATGCGCGATCGTGTCGCGATTCGGCGCGCCATCACAGCTCCCGAATAATCTCACCTTGAGCCCGGATTCGTGCGTTTCGGCCTCGGAAACGCAGACGTAAACGAAAGCGGGGCAGGCGGCGAACACGCAGCACTGCCCCGCGGCACTCAGGCCGTCCAGTCGAGAATCACCTTGCCGCTCTCGCCGGACAGCATCGCGGCAAAGCCTTTCTCGTAATCGTCGGCCGCGAAGCGATGCGTGATGATCGGCGACAGGTCGAGGCCGCTCTGCAGCATCGCGACCATCTTGTACCAGGTCTCGAACATCTCGCGGCCGTAGATGCCCTTGATCTCGAGCCCCTTGAAGATCACCTGGTTCCAGTCGATCGCCGTCTGCGCGGGCGGAATGCCGAGCAGCGCGACCTTGCCGCCGTGGTTCATCGCCTCGAGCATGCTCGTGAACGCGCTCGGCACACCCGACATTTCGAGGCCGACGTCGAAGCCTTCGGTCATGTGCAGGTCGGTCATCACGTCGCGCAACGACTCGCGCGCGACGTTGACCGCGCGCGTCGCGCCCATCTTGCGCGCGAGTTCCAGCCGGTAGTCGTTGATGTCGGTGATGACGACGTTGCGCGCGCCGACGTGCTTCGCGATCGCAACAGCCATGATGCCGATCGGGCCCGCGCCGGTGATCAGCACGTCTTCGCCGACGAGGTTGAACGACAGCGCCGTATGCGTCGCGTTGCCGAACGGATCGAAGATCGACGCGAGATCGTCGGAGATCTCGGGCGGGATCTTGAACGCGTTGAATGCCGGAATCGCCAGATACTCGGCGAACGCGCCTTCGCGGTTCACGCCGACGCCGACCGTGTTGCGGCACAGATGCCGGCGCCCCGCGCGACAGTTGCGGCAGAAGCCGCACGTGATGTGGCCTTCGCCGGACACGCGATCGCCAATCGCGAAGCCGCGCACTTCCTGCCCCATCTCGACGATCTCGCCGACATATTCGTGACCGACGTGCATCGGCACGGGAATCGTCTTCTGCGCCCAGTCGTCCCACTTCCAGATATGGATGTCGGTGCCGCAGATCGCCGTGCGGCGGATCTTGATCAGCACGTCGTTGTGGCCGACTTCGGGACGCTTCACGCGCGTGAGCGTGAGGCCGGGGCCGCGTTCGAGCTTTGCCAGTGCTTTCATGGTCGCGCCTCCGTCAGATCACGCCGAGCGACTTGCCGACGCGCACGAACGCGGCGACCGTCTGGTCGATCTGTTCGGGCGTATGCGCGGCGCTCATCTGCGTGCGGATGCGGGCGCGGCCGCGCGGCACGACGGGGAACGAGAAGCCGATCACGTAGACGCCTTCGCCGAGCAGCTTGTCGGCCATGTTCGTCGCGAGCTGCGCATCGCCGAGCATCACCGGGATGATCGGATGCGCGCCCGGCACGAGCGTGAAGCCGGCTTCGGTCATCTGCTTGCGAAACCGCGCGCCGTTCTCGCGCACGCGCTCGCGCAGCTTCGCGCCTTCGTCGCTGCCGAGCAGTTCCAGCACCTTCAGCGATGCCGCGGCGATGCTCGGCGTCAGCGTGTTCGAGAACAGATACGGGCGCGAGCGCTGGCGCAGCAGCTCGACGACTTCGCGACGCGCGGCGACATAGCCGCCCGATGCGCCGCCGAGCGCCTTGCCGAGCGTGCCCGTGATGATGTCGACGCGGCCTTCGACGCCGCAGTGCTCGGGCGTGCCGCGGCCGTGCGTGCCGATGAAGCCGACCGCATGCGAATCGTCGACCATCACGAGCGCGCCGTAGCGATCGGCGAGATCGCAGATGCCTTTCAGGTCGGCGATGATGCCGTCCATCGAGAACACGCCGTCGGTCGCGATCAGCTTGTGGCGTGCGCCCGCTGCATCGGCTTCCTTCAGCTTCGCCTCGAGGTCGGACAGGTCGTTGTTCTTGTAGCGGAAACGCTTCGCCTTGCAGAGGCGGATGCCGTCGATGATGCTCGCGTGGTTCAGCTCGTCGCTGATCACCGCGTCGTTCTCGTCGAGCAGCGTCTCGAACAGCCCGCCGTTCGCATCGAAGCAGCTCGAATAGAGGATGCTGTCCTCGGTGCCGAGAAAGGCGGCCAGCGCGCTTTCCAGTTGCTTGTGCACGGTTTGCGTGCCGCAGATGAAGCGCACCGATGCCATGCCGAAGCCGTCCTGGTCGAGGCCGGCCTTCGCCGCATCGATCAGGCGCGGATCGTTCGCCAGGCCCAGGTAGTTGTTCGCGCAGAAATTGAGCACGCCGGCACCGCCGGCGAGCCGCACGGCTGCCGCCTGGGGACTCGCGATCTCGCGCTCGGTCTTGTAAAAACCGTCCGCGCGGATCTGGTCCAGCGTCCCGCGCACCTGGGCGAGAAAGGCATCACGCATCGCAAAGCTCCTGACAGGGTTTCGCATTCCGCAACGCGCCACTCGTGGCGGCGGCGCAACGGCCTGCTACTGTTATAGTCGGTCGTTCGGTTGACCGCATTTATCCGATATTCCGAACTAGAATTCGAAATACCGAACAACTCTAAGCGAACGGAATCCAAATGGCAAGTTCCTCCGGTTCGCGGCGCACGCCTGCCAGCGCCGCACCGCAACCGCCGGCCGCCACGCCGCCGCGTGTCGGCGAGCAGATCCAGCGGCTGCGCAACGAACGCAAGCTGACACTCGACGACCTGTCGCGCGCAGCCGGCGTATCGAAATCGATGCTCTCCGAGATCGAACGCGACAAGGCCAACCCGACGATCGCCGTGGCGTGGCGGCTGACGAACGCACTCGGCATCACGCTCGACGAGCTGTTCTCGCAACCGAAGGCGCCCGAGACTATCCGCGTCGACGGCCCGCACGACATTCCGACGCTCGCCGGCCATGACGGCCGATACCAGTTGCGCGTGTGGGGCCCGATCGACCTCGCCGGCAAGTTCGAGTGGTACGAGCTGACGCTGCCGGGCGGCGGCGCACTGATATCGAACGCCCACGAGCCCGGCACGCGCGAGCACCTGACCGTGCTGCAGGGCGCGATGGAAATCGAAGCCGCGGCGGCAAGCCGGCGCCTGAAGGTAGGCGACACCGCGCGCTACCCGGCCGACGAGCCGCACGCGATCCGCAATCCCGGCAAGGCCGAGGCGCGGGCACTGCTGATCGTGATACACCGCTGACGGCGCGGATAGCCGGCCGAAAGGCCAATTGCAGGCCAGTTGCGGAAAATACTGTATGTTTGTACAGTATACGGACATTCCGCCATGCATGGGCTGGAGCCGGCGCACCGAGGCGCCTGCCCGGTCGACAGGAGCCTGCAATGACAGAAGAACAAGATTTGGCCGCGCTCAGCTTCAAGGCTGCCGCGCACGACCTCGAGTTGATCGTTCGCCATATCGCCGGGCGTTATATCCGCCAGCGCGTGCCGCTGACGTGGCGCCTGCTGCACGCGATCGAAGCCGAGGCGCTTGCCGATCTCGGCTTTGCCAGCCGGCACGAGGCCGGCATGCGTCAATTGTTCGAACGGCCGTCGGACATGACGTTTCCCGAAACGGACGATCCGATCGACTTCGGGCGCTCGAACGCGCTACCCGCCGTATTTTCGTTCGCGGTGCTCGCGTACGAAGCCGCGTCAACCTCCAACGACACCGCGCCTCGCGAGCGGGCTCACCGCCCGTCCAAGGCGTGGGGCGACTGACCGCCCGCCCGGGCCGTCACGCGTGGCGGCCTTGTCCTGCCCCTTGCCTCTTGATGCCCGAGACGTTGCGGAAAGGGCTACCATATACGCAACTAACGGAATAAATCACATGTCCCTTCCCGCCTCTCCCGACACCCCGGCACGCCCGGAAGAAACGGACCTGTTCGACCGCGGCGCGTCCGACTGGATCGCCTCTCCCGAAGCCGCATTCGATGCATGGCTCGCCATGCAGGACTATCGTCGCTCATCGGCCGACGTCTATCGCGCGCAATGGGGCGCGTTTCTCACATGGCTGCGTACGCACCAGAAGAATCTGGCGACGGTCGATACGGCAACCATCGCGAATTTCGTCGGCGAGCTCCCGATCCGGAAAACCCAGCGAATGCGCTATCTTCGGCTGATCGAGCGCGTGCTCGACCATATCCGGCGCACCGAATACGCGTCGACCAACCCGGCCCGGTTCATTGCTCAGGATGGCGAAGCGAACTGGCGCAAGGCTCGCGACAACGAACCTACCGGTTTCCTCACGCCGGCCGAGCGCGCGACGTTGCTCACGTACCTGTTTTCGCCGATCGGCGTATCCGGTTCCGCGTACTGGAAAGAGCGGCGCGACCGCGCGCTCGTTGCCGCGTTCCTTGGCGCCGGCATTAAAACCGGTGAAGCTCGCGCACTTACGATTAGTTGCATCAATACGGCCGGAACGTCGCTTCAGATCGAGTCGACGCACCCTGATTTCTCGCGCGAAACCCATCTGGCGTCGTTCGCGATCGCCCTGCTCGAAGCGTGGCTCACCGAACGCAAGCGCCAGGAGATTCCCGGCGAACTCGTGTTCCCCGCATCCCATGCCGGGCGGCCGATGCACAAGGCGACGATGCTGCGCGCCATCGACGCGATCGTCGAATCCGCCGGGCTCACGTCGTCACGCACCGCACGCGCCAGCCCGCAAACCCTGCGTAATACCTACGCGGCCGAACTGTTCGAACACGACGTGCCGCCCGAACGAGTCGGCAAATGGCTGGGCTTCATGCGACCGATCTCGTCGAACCGCCTGCATCGCGCATGGAAGAACTGGCGCGACGGTCTGGCCGACAACAATGCCGACGGTGACGCGTCGGGCATCGACGAAACTCACTGATCCCCAAACGGCTGCTCACGCCAAGCGATCCGTGAGCAGCCTTGTGTGGCACAGCCTCACCGTTCAATCGCTCCCGAAAAACCTCACCTCTGGTTTCCCGGATCGTCTCACCTGTGCGATGCAGCCGCCCCTTGCGTCACGTGCGCACAAAGCGGGCGACGGCTTCCAATCGGGATGGCCATGCGCCAGAAGCGTGTTCGCACTCTGGGCAGGCCACTTCAAAACCCTCTTTTCCGTGTGACAGCTCGGGCTCGCCGTCGCAATGCGGGCAATGGGCCGGTACCGGCGTCTCTTGATCCAGTGAGGTACCGATCGCGGCAAACGCCTCCGCATCCAGTTGCCCGGCGTCAGCCAGGCGGCGGATCAGCGCGGCGATTTCCGGATTCATTCCGCGGCTCGCGCGCAGCAAACTCACATCGCGCGTCGCACGTTCCAGTTCGTCTCCCTGGCTGCGCAACTGTTCTTCGAGCCGGTCGGCACGCGCCTTGGCGGCACTCAATTGCTGCAGGAAATCGAATTCCTTGCGCTGAACGTCGCGTAAGCCGTTCTGGTAGGTCGACGCCGTGCTGCGCAACGAATCCAGCTCGACCAGCATTGGCTTCACGCGGCGTTCGGCTTCGGCCACCGCGTCCTTGATTTGCTGCGCGTAGTGCTCGGTGCGCTGCTGCAGTTCGGCTTGAAGCGCATCGATGCGGTCGCGCAGCGTGGCGTTCTGCGCCTGCTCGGCTTCGACACGGCCGACCGCCGCAGCCAGTTCCTTCTCCAGTCGAGCGACTGTGGTGAGTAACGTCGCTTCGCTTGCCGAACCGTGCGTCGTTTGCGATGCGAGCTGGACTTCGAGTTCGGTCACGCGCGCCTGCAATTGCTCGTTTTTCGCTTCGCCACGTGCGAGCGCGCCTTCGAGCGTCTCCTGACGGACGATTGCGTCGCGCAACCGCTGTTCGGCGTCGGCCACGCCGGCGCGGACCTGTTCGCGATCGACATCGAGGCTGTCTCGCGCGGCTTTCAACGCTTCTTCATAGAGTGCCCCGAGCAACGCGCCGGCTTTTTCCTCGACGGCTTTCGGAATTGCGGCACCGTCGAGCCTGACCTTGGAGGCGGAACGGATACGCTCCCAGAAATGGTCGATGTCTTTCGGGATATCGCTGGCGCTGCCGGTCTGGGTGAGATCGCGGACGTTGGCAGCCGACGGCCGGATGCCAAGATCGAAGAACAACCGCTTGCATGCATGCAGCGACAATTCCTGTCGTCGCGCACCTTTTGCACGCAGCGATTCCAGTTCGTCCCGAATGGTTTGGCGTATTTCGTCCAGGGTCATCGCTGTGCTCACAGACATTGAAGTGTGGCAATCATAACGAAATACGTACTTATCGATACTTGTTTCGGCTCGGCGTTGTGAATTTACGTCGCTTCGCACAGAAATCGGGTCTGTGAGCGGATCTGGGTGACTGTGGTCCAGGATTCCGTGAAACAAAGCGAAGAAAGTTAGCCAAGTCCTTGTCGTACAAGCGTTTTCCTGTCGATCCCGAATTTTGGCATTTGTTTCACATGACAGCGGATCTGGTTGCCTGTCGGTGTTCAGGGGTTGAGGTGTCTGTGGAAAACTCTGCAGCCGATGTCTTGAGAGTATTAGAAGTAAACACCCTTGAACCCTTAGTTAAAAACGTTAACGCCACGGCACAGCCTTATGCTGCAAGGCTTTCCGGCCGACAAGGTGAAGTTTTACGGGAGCCAAGGTGATCTTCTGCGGGAGCTGAAGTGATGGGGTTCAGGGAGCTGCGTGAGCCGTTGCGGGAAAGGTCGTGAGCGGATTCGGGATCACAGTGAAACACGAGATTTCCCAAAGGTGAGGCTTTTCGGGGCCTCACAGCCACAGAACCCGCGCTGTGCCTGACTGCACAGTTTTCTGCCTGTGCAGACATAGGTGAGAATTTGCGGGACCTTCTTTGTGCCCCGATTCTGCCCATCTTTTAGGCAGTTTCTGTGAAAGGTGAGGTTTCACGGGACTCCGCGGGCGTTTGATGTGAGGATTTCCGGGAAACGGACGCCATTTTGCACAGCAAAAGTGCTCTCGTGGGCCTGTGATGCACTAAAGGTGAGGTTTTTCGGGAGGGAAATCCGGGTTTTCCTGCCCGGATCCCGCTGAGGTGAGCTTTTTCGGGGCATGGATCACAGGCTGTGATTCGGGCCACAGGTGAGCCTTTTCGGGAATGGAATTTGCCCGAAAAATCGTCAAAGGTGAGGCTTTTCGGGATCCGTGGACGGTCGAATTGGCCGAAAAGCCCGCCAGGACTGGAAGAAATCTCGTTTTTGCTGTGCCTCTTTTTGGCACAGGTGAGATTTTTCGGGGGGGGCACACACCGTTGTCGTATGACGGATTTCCATCGAAAGGTGAGGCTTTTCGGGGGATGTCGGCGTCGCACAGCCAAATGCCTTCTGTGCATAAGTATCGGAAGGCATTGAGGTTTTTGATACCGCGTCAGTTACGGTGAGATTTTTCGGGAGCCATTTCCGTGCCAGAGGCGGCACAGCGATTTTTCGGTAAGGTGAGCATTTTCGGGAGGCTCTGGTGGCGAATCCCGCGCGTGCCGGGCATTCGTCGGTATCCAGACGAATGAACATGCTGTGCTCAAGGTGAGTTTTTTCGGGACCCGATACGGTTTGTGCACTGTACAATGCGCGCCCGGGCCGGCACAGCAGGCTCGTTCGGGTCGCGCGGGCCGGTTTGGCGGGCGTCTTCCGGGGTGGGGGGCCCGATCACGATCGCTCGGTGGGTCGCGCCTGTACATGCATACAGGGCTAAGCGGGTCGATCGGGAAGCGCGATCAGGTGCGATCGCAACCCTGTGCCGAACTTCCGGCAGCGCAGTCGTAAAATTACGACAAATCGAAAGGTGAGCCGATACGGGAGCACATTTCGCACGTTCCGTGCACAGGTGAAATTCTGTGAATCGGCGCATCCCGCAGCACGTCTGGACGAGTCCGGAACGCTGCAAATCCGGACTGGTGAGGGTTTTCGGGAGCGCCTGGGGTGAGTGCCGTTTTACACGCGCACTTCACCCGCTATGGTGAGCATGTCGTTCTGGACGCACTTCACCGCAGACGCTATCCTTCCGGAAAACTTCTCCTCCGACCCGACGTATGGCCACGACGAAGCGCGCCAAGAAAACCGATGTGGATGTGGTGAGTGCCAGTTCAGCCGAATTGCGGAAGGCCGTCGAGGCGATCGCAATTCAGCCGAAGAGCGGCAAGATCACGCTCCTCACTCGCAAGCTGTTCAATGTCCTGCTGGCCGTGGCGCAGCAGGCCGACGACTCGGGCGATACGTATCGCGCGCTGCTCTCGGACATCGTCGCCAACTCCGCCTTCGATTCGAACGACACCGCGCTGGTGAAGGAACACCTGCGCCGCATGGTGTCGGTGCAGGTCGAATGGAGCACGGGGACGTCGAGCCAGAAGCCGGGACGCAAGTGGGGGATCTCGACGCTGATCGCCGACGCCGAAATTCTCGAGGATCCGGCGACCCGCCGCGTGTGGGTTGAATTCTCGTTCGCGCCGAAGATCAAGAAAAAGCTGCTCGACCCGGTCCAGTACGCGCGCCTGAGCCTGCAGTTCCAGAGCCAGCTGCGCAGCAGCGCCGGCCTCGCGCTGTACGAAATCTGCGTGCGCTACCTGACGAACCCGAGCCACCTGACGATGCGCGAGCCGTGGGAATGGTGGCGGCCGATCCTGTCGGGCACGCCCGACACGGAAGCCGGCGACGAAGCGAAACGCGAGTACAAGTACTTCAAGCGCGACTATCTGCGTCCCGCGATCGCGGAAGTCAACGCGGTCACCAACATCTTCGTCGAGCTGATCGAACACCGTGAAGGGCGTCGGGTCGCGGAGATCCAGTTCCGCGTGACCGAGCGCAAGCAGCCGATGCTCGCGCTCGACGAACATCCGAACGTGTTCGACAGCACGCTGGTCGACCGGATGGTGAAGATCGGGATCCCGCTGAAGGAAGCGCAGACGCTCTACGCGGACAGCGAGGAAAACCGCATTCGTGCCGCGCTGCAGATGACCGAGCAGCGGATGCGCAGCACGACGCTGCCGCCGGTGCGCAGCGCGCCGGCGTTGTTCAAGGATGCGCTGAAGAAGGGTTATGCGCCGCCGGTCGAATCGGTCGACGCGCTGCCTGCCGGCACGCCGCCTGCGAAGATTGCGGCGGCCCAGCCGGACGATCTGAAGGCGCGCCTGTTGAGCGAGTTCGCTGCGTTCCGTCGCAAGGAAGCGAAGGTGCTGTACGAAGAGCAGGGCGATGCCGAGCGCGAAGTGGCGCGCGAGTCGTTCGAGTCGGAGGCGCTGCCGACGATGGGCACCCATCTGCGCGACGACTGGCGCAAGCGCGGCCTCGATTCCAAGCTGGCCGAGACGGCCTTTTTCGACTGGCTGGCCCAGAAGACCTGGGGCGAGCCGACGGACGGCGACCTGCTGTCGTTCACGCTGAACCAGTCGCGGGCCGCCTGAGGCCCGCTCAGGCCCGCTGACGGGCCGCCGCCGGCCCCGCCCTCGGTTGGCGGGCCCGGCATCTTCACCAGGCCCAGCCGGCCGTTTCCATCACTCCGACAACAGCATCCGCTCGAGCTGCTCGAGGATCGCGTCGCGCTTGTCCTTCGGGAGGCCGCGCAGGCGCAGTTCGATGCGATCTTCGCCATACGACTTCAGGTCGCCGACCGACTTGCCGCCAAGCTTGATCTCGAGACGCTGCGCGTAGCGCTGACGGCCGGCAGCCTTCGGCGTTTCCTGCGCCGCGACGCGGCCCTTGACGATGTCCGACACCTGGCGCGTGCTGAGATCGTCCGACACGATCTTGTTGATCAACCGCAGCGTGGCCTCGGTGCCGCGCGCGTTGTGATAGCGGCCGACCTGATACGCCATGTTTGAACCGAAGCGATCGGGGCGCGCGACCATTTCCTGCATGATCGCTTCCGGCAGTTTGCCGATCGACAGGGCGACGGCCACCGTCGATTCGTCGAGGCCGAGGTGCTCGGAGAGTTCCTTCTGGCTCTGGAAATGCTTGTCGTCGAGGAAGCGGCGCCACACGACGGCGTTGTCGAACACCGTCTGCGAATCGCGCTGGACGTTGAGATCGTAGCCGAGCTTGTAGCTCTGGATGCCGATCGGCACGTCGATCACGATCGCCTTGACCGACTCCTTGTTGGCTTCCTTCAGTGCCCGCACGCGGCGGCCGCCATCGCTGACGAAATACGTGCCCGGATTGTCATAGTCCGGAATCACGTGGATCGCCTGCTGTTGCCCTTGCTTCGCGAGGTTGACCGCGAGTTCGGCAATCGACGATTTCAGATAGAAGTGCCGCGGATTGAACGGGCTATGCTTGATCGCCTTCAGCGACAGCTCGATCACCTGCCCGGGCGCATAGCGGTTCTCGAGACGCCACGCACGATATTGCGCCGATTCATCGATCGACGGATCGAGCGTGAGTTCGGGAGCGGGCTGCGGCGCGGTGTCTTTCTTCGCGGATTTGGTCGGCGCCGGGGTGGGGGTCTCGGACTTGACGATGCCGTCGATCGCATTGAGTCGATCGAGCGCCGTGCGCTTCTCGCTCGTCGTGATATCCGGGCGCGCTTGGAATCCTTTGGCAAATTGGGAGGGTTTCATGTGACTCCTTTGTGCGCATAAAGTCAGGGCAGCATCGCGACGATTTCGTCGGCGCATGCGCGAATTTCCATGGCGGCCAGCTTGCCGCCACGATCGTTCATCTGCAGCACGGTCTGACCGAGCGCCATCGCCTGCTTGTACGCCTCCCGGGTCGGGATCTGCGTTTTCAGCAACGGGAAGCCGAGTTCCTCGAGCGCGCGCTTGAGCTCGCGGGTCAGCATGCGCTTCTCTTCGGTCTTGTTCAGCAGGAAGACTGCGCGGAGGTCTTCGTTCATGACCTGCGCCTGCTGGATCAGTTTGACTAGCCCGACGCTCGACCAGTAATCAGCCGGCGACGACGACGTCGGAATCACGGCAATCGATGCGGCCAGCAGGACGACGCCCGACACCTTCTCGGTGATCGACGGCGGGCAGTCCACGACGATGATGTCGTAGTCGTTGATGAACTTCTTGATCTCGCGATGGATCTGGCCATCGGCTTCGGCAAGGTTGACGACCGGAAACGGGATGCCGTTTTCGCTGTCGCCGGATGCGCTCGACCAGTGAACCAGCGTGTTTTGACGGTCTGCGTCGATGACGAGGACGCGCTTCCCTTTTTCATGGAACGCGGCACCGAGGTGCATGGCAATCGTGCTTTTGCCGACGCCACCTTTTTGTTGAGTGACTGCAATGATTTCCGCGGCCAATTTTCACTCCTATTTTGGTCGTTGGAATTCTACAGGACGATATTTGAATTTCAATGAAATTGTCGTTCGACAACTACGCATTGGCCATTCGGGCTATCGGTTTATGCGCATAAACGAACCGGAGATGGCGAGTGACTCGATTGGAGGGTGTGGCGGGTGTCTGCAACGTCGATGAACGGGGCGGGGTTTGAGTCATCGAGTGTGGCGTCGTCGGCGTGAATAGCGAGTTGCCGCGGGATCGTGGCGCGTTGTCCTTTCCGTTCGATGAGGTAGTTCGGGCCGAGAGCTGGAGAGTTTGTGCGCATAAACTCCGCTGAAACCGTGGCTGTCGATCGCGACCGAGGGAGCGACTCTTCTGAGAGTGGAGTGTGAGCGGTATGCCCTGGCCCGGAACACCGCGTTGAGGCGTGTCACTCAACCCGAGTGCGTCGGCATAACCCGCCCCCTTGGGTACCTCGTTTATGCGCATAAACTGCGGCCGATGGCGATGGCGATGGCG
>NZ_ASSI01000253.1:0-12909 GCF_000466765.1 Burkholderia sp. AU4i
CGCAGCAGCGTCGCGCCGTGCGCCCATGCGTCGCTGCCCGCGCGATCGGAGCCGACCGCGAGATCGGCGATCAGCCCGGTGGCCATGCCGGCGCGGCGGGCCGCATGCTGCGCGTCGCCGAGCGCGCGCGCGGCGCACCATTGCAGGAACGTATGGAACGCGACCGTATCGGCATGCGTATGCGCGAATGCGTCGACTTCCGCCGATGCCGGGTCGCGCCACGGCGCCGGCCACTGCCGCCAGTCGGCCCCGAGCCCGTGTTCCAGGCAGAACGCCTGCAGCGCATCGAAGCGCGCGTGCGCGTCGAGCGCCGCGCCGCCCGTCGCGCGAAACCGCTGGAACGCGTCGCGCGACGGGGCGTCGTCGGCGCGCCACGCGTCGAAGCACGCGCGCAGGCGGCGCAGCTTCAGCGGCAGCACGTGCGGCCAGTCGATCAGCGGCGCATCGGCTGCCGCGCCGGACACGTGTCGCACGGCCTCGGCGCCCGGCACCGCGTCGCAGTCGAGATACGCGACGTTGTGCCAGCGCCGCGACGACGGCGAATACGGGCTGTCGTGCGCGGGCAGCGCCGGATAGCCGGCGTGCGTCGGGCTGATCGCCACTGCCTGTGCGCCATGCCGCGCCGCGCGCGCGGCCAGCTGCGCGAGCGCGGTGTAGTCGCCCGCGCCGCCGTCGCCCGCGCGGCGCAGGCTGTAGAGCTGCGCCGCGATGCCCCAGCGGTTGCCCGCATCCGTCGCACGCGTGTCGAACGGGGGCGTATGGGGCGGCGCGATCGTCAGCCCGATGCGCCGGTCGCCGATGTCGAGCGCGTGGTAACCGGGCATCGCGAGCGGCGGCAGCGCGCCGTGCGCATCCACGCGCCCGTCGATGTGTCCGCCCGCTTCGAGCGTGATCCTGAAGCGCGCGCCCGGTTGCGCGAGCGCGGCGGGCAGGGGCAGCGGCAGGCCCGCGTCGCCGGTCACGACGCGCGGCACCGCCGTGTGTTCGCCTGCGAGCGCCGCCGCGCTGTCGACGCGCTGAGCCGCCGTGCCGCACGGCCAGCCCAGCGCATCGACGAGCGCGGCGAGCGCGCCGTCGTCCACGCGCCGCGCGATGCCGCCGGCATCGGTCCAGTCGGCTTCGAGGCCGGCCGCCTGCGCGAGTGTCGAGATCGAAACGTCGGTCGTCATGATCGGCTCTGCCCGTTCGCGCGATGGTGCCGCGCATCGTGGTTGACCGCACCGTCCCGCCACGCGATGCACGCGCGTGGCGGCAGCTTCAGGTCGGGCAGCCGGTCGCGGGCGCGCGGCGGCGTCTCGAACACGATCTTGCCGACCGGCAGTTCGGGCAGTGCCGCGTCGAGCGAGCCGAGATTCAGCGCGATCGTCAGCGTGCTGCCGTCGCCGAGGCGCCAGCGCGCGACGAGCGCCGCAGGGTCGCCGTCGCCCGCGAGCAGGTCGACGCCGAGTGCCCGCGCGCCCGGCAGATGCGGCGTCACGAGCACCGCGCGCACCGTCAGCGCGCTGCGGTAGAAGCGCTGCCATGCGGCCGCATCGGGCCAGTTGTCGTCCGGCGGATGGTGCGACGACGAACGGACGAACGTCGCGATGTCGTTCGGGTCGGGAATCAGGTCGCGATGCGCGGGATCGGCGAACGCGGGAAACGCCGCGAATTCGCGGCGCCGGCCTTCGCGCACCGCGTCGGCGAGCGCGCCGCGATAGTCGGTGAAGAACTGGAACGGCTGCGTGCTGCCGTCTTCCTCGCCCATGAACAGCAGCGGGATCGGCGGCGCGAGCAGCATCAGCGCGGTGGCCGCGCGCACCGCGTCGTCGTTCGCGAGCGCGCGCAGCCGCTCGCCGAACGCGCGGTTGCCGATCTGGTCGTGGTTCTGCAGGAACGTGACGAACGCGGTGGGCGGCAGGTGCGCGCTCGGCTCGCCGCGCGCGGCGCCGTCGTGCAGCGGCGACGGTTCGCCCTGGTACGCGAAACCTTCGCCGAGCGTGCGCGCGAGATGGCGCAGCGGCGCGTCGGCGTACGCGCGGTAGTAGCCGTCGCGCTCGCCGGTCAGCAGCACGTGCGCGCTGTTGTGGAAATCGTCGTTCCACTGCGCATCGAAACCGCCGGGGCCGAGCAGGCTCGCCGTGTTGCGTTCGTTCTCGAGCACGAGATGAAGGTGGCGTGTGTCGCCCGCATGCGTCCGCACGCGGCGCGCGAGTTCGCGCAACCACGCGTCGTCGCCGATCGCGTGCGCGGCGTCGATGCGCAGCCCGTCGAAACGGAATTCGTCGAGCCAGTACAGCGCATTCTCGATGAAGAACGCGCTCGTCTGCGGGTGCGAAAAATCGATCGCGGGCCCCCACGCGGTCCGCCGGTCGTCGCGGAAGAAGGCGGGCGCGTAGCGCGGCAGCAGGTTGCCTTCGGGGCCGAAGTGGTTGTACACGACGTCGAGGAACACCTGCAGCCCGAGCCCGTGCGCGGTGTCGACGAGCGCCTTCAGCTCCTCGGGCCGCCCGTACGACGCATCGGGCGCGAACGGCAGCACGCCGTCGTAGCCCCAGTTGCGCGAACCGGGAAACGCGTTGACGGGCATCAGCTCGACGGCGGTCACGCCGAGCGCGGCAATGGCCGGCAGCCGCCGCTCGACGCTCGCGTAGCCGCCGCATGCGCCGACGTGCAACTCGTACAGCACCGTCTCGTGCCACGGCCGGCCGCGCCATGCGCCGTCGCGCCAGCGATACGACGCCGGATCGACGACCTGGCTCGGGCCGTCCACGCCGCCGGGCTGGAAGCGCGACGCCGGGTCGGGCACCGCGAGACCGTCGTCGAGGCGGTAGCGATACAGCGCGCCGGGGCCGCACGGCGCGACCGTCTCGAACCAGCCGTCGCCGACGGGTGTCATCGGAATCGTGTGTTCGCTATCGTCGTGCAGTTCGACGGCGGCCGTGCGGCTGGCGGGCGCCCAAAACCGGAAGCGCGTGCGTTCGGCATCGACGCAGGTCGCGCCGAACGACGATTCGAACGCGTGCGTGCTGGTTGGACGATCGGAACGGGATGTCATGGCGGTCCTCAGGAGGGCGGGTCGGGCGGCACGGCGGCCACCGCGATCGCGGCTGCATGCGCGGCGACGTCGAGCCCGTCGGCCGGCCAGTTGCGCGGGCCGGCGTCCGGCGTGGCCGTGTCGACCAGCACGCGGTATTCGAGCATCGGCGCGGGCGGCGCGAACACGATCGTCTCGGACGACGCGTTCAGCATCACCAGCAGCGCCTCGGTGCGCCCGGTGCGGCCCGTGCCGACACGCCGCATCGTCAGCGCGCGGCGTTCGCGATCCTGCCACGCGGGCACGGTCATCGCGACGCCGCGCTCGTCGAACCAGTCGATCTCGGCCATGCCCGGTGCGGCGTTGCGGTCGCCCGACGGATAACCCGGCGCGGACATCACCGGATACATGCGGCGCAGCGCGGCGAGCCGCGACACGAAGCGCATCAGCGTCACGGCTTCGTCACTGTGGGCGAGGTCCCAGTCGAGCCACGACAGTTCGTTGTCCTGGCAATACGCGTTGTTGTTGCCGTGCTGCGTGCGGCCGAACTCGTCGCCCGCCACCAGCATCGGTGTGCCGAGCGCGGTGAACAGCGTCGCGAGCATCGAGCGCGCGACGCGTGCGCGAACCGCGCGGATCGCGGCGTCGTCGGTGGGCCCTTCGGCGCCCCAGTTCGCGCTGCAGTTGTCGTCGCGGCCGTCGCGGTTGTCCTCGCCGTTCGCTTCGTTGTGTTTCGCCGAATACGAGACGAGATCGGCGAGCGTGAAGCCGTCGTGCGCGGTGACGAAATTGACCGATGCCCACGTATGGCGCCGCTGGTGGTTGAACAGGTCGGCCGACCCGGCGAGCCGCGCGGCGAGCTCCGGCCGCTGGCCCGCGTCGCCGCGCCAGAAGCGCCGCACGGTGTCGCGAAAGCGGTCGTTCCACTCGGCGAAGCCGGGCGGGTGGCGGCCGAGCTGGTAGCCGCCGGGGCCGAGGTCCCACGGCTCGGTGATCAGCTTGCGCTGCGCGAGCACCGGGTCCTGCCGCAACGCGTCGAAGAAGCCCGCGCCGGGATCGAAGCCGTGTGCCTCGCGCCCGAGCGTCACGCCGAGGTCGAAGCGGAAGCCGTCGACGTTGAACGCGGTGGCCCAGTAGCGCAGCGAATCCATCACCATCTGCACCACGCGCGGATGCGACAGGTTCAGCGTGTTGCCGCAGCCCGTCTCGTCGACATGAAAGCGCTGGTCGCCCGGCACGAGCCGGTAGTAGCTCGCGTTGTCGAGGCCGCGCCACGACAGCGTCGGGCCGAGCTCGTTGCCCTCGCACGTGTGGTTGTAGACGACGTCGAGCACGACCTCGATGCCGGCCGCATGCAGCTGCCGGATCGCGATGCGCATCTCGTCGAGCCGCCGCGTCGCGAGATACGCGGGCTCCGGCGCGAAGAACGCGGCCGTGTCGTAGCCCCAGTAGTTGCGCAGCCCGCGGTTCACGAGCGCGCGCTGCTGCAGGAACGCGTGGACGGGCAGCAGCTCGACCGTCGTCACGCCGATCGACAGCAGGTGATCGATGAACGCGGGATGCGCGAACGCCGAGAACGTGCCGCGTTCGGGCGGGCGCAACCCGGCGCGGCGCATCGACGTGCCGCGCACATGGGTCTCGTAGATCACCGTGTTGCGCCACGACACGCGCGGGCGCCGGTCGGTGCTCCAGTCGAACGCCTCGTCGACCACCACGCACTTCGGCATCGCGGGCGCCGAATCGCGGCGGTCCATCGACAGGTCCGCGCGATTCGAATGGACGCGATAGCCGAACAGCGCGTCCGACCAGCGGAACTGGCCGACCAGCTTGCGCGCATACGGGTCGAGCAGCAGCTTGGTGGGATTGAAGCGATGGCCGTGCTGCGGCTGGTACGGGCCGTCCGCGCGAAACCCGTACACGGTGCCCGGATGCGCGTTGGGCAGGTAGCCGTGCCACACCTCGTCGGTGCATTCGGGCAGGTCGAGGCGCGCGAGTTCCTTGCGGCCGGTCGGATCGAACACGCACAGCTGGATGCGTTGCGCGTGCGCGGAAAACACCGCGAAATTGGTCCCGAGGCCGTCCCAGGTCGCGCCGAGCGGATAGCTGCGGCCGGATTCGAGACGGGTGGGCAGGGCGGTCGGCATGGGGCGGATCTCCGTGTCGAGGGCGCGGGTAATCAGGCGGGGGTCAGCCACAGTGTCGCGAGCGGCGGAAGGCGCAGCAGTGCCGACCACGCCTCGCCGTGGGCGGGCACGGCCTCGGCCCACACGGCGCCGTCGTTGCCGGCGTTGGTGCCGCCGTATGGGGCGGCGTCGGTGTTCAGCAGCTCGCGCCACTGCCCGGGGGCGGGCAGGCCGATGCGGTAGGCCGCGCGCGGCACCGGCGTGAAGTTGCAGACGGCGACCACGAGGCGCCCGGCGTCGTCGCGGCGCGCGAACGCGAACACGCTGTTGTCGCGGTCGTCGCCGATCAGCCAGGAGAAGCCGGCCGCGTGGCAGTCGAGCGCATGCAGTGCCGGTTCCGCCGCATAGGTGCGGTTCAGGTCGCGCACGAGCCGCTGCACGCCGCGATGCGCGGGCGCGTCGAGCAGGTCCCAGTGCGGCGTCGCGTCGTGCGCGAACTCGGCCCATTGCGCGAATTCGCTGCCCATGAACAGCAGCTTCTTGCCGGGGTGCGCCCACATGAAGCCGAAGTACGCGCGCAGCGTCGCGAGCCGCTGCCATGCGTCGCCCGGCATCTTCGCGACGAGCGAGCCCTTGCCGTGCACGACCTCGTCGTGCGACAGCGGCAGCACGAAGCGCTCGGAGAACGCGTACACGAGCCCGAACGTCATCCGGTCGTGGTGATAGCGGCGGTGCACCGGGTCTTCGCGCAGGTACGCGAGCGTGTCGTGCATCCACCCCATGTTCCACTTGAAGTCGAAGCCGAGGCCGCCGTCGCCGGTCGGCGCGGTGACGCCCGGCCACGCGGTCGATTCCTCCGCGACGGTGACGACACCGGCCGGCGCGGCCGCACCGTGCAGCGTGTCGTTCAGCATGCGCAGGAACGCGACCGATTCGAGGTTCTCGCGGCCGCCGTGCACGTTCGGCACCCATTCGCCTTCCTTACGCGAGTAGTCGCGGTAGAGCATCGACGCGACCGCGTCGACGCGGATGCCGTCGACGTGATACCGGCGCGCCCACGCGAGTGCCGACGCGGCGAGGAACGCGCCGACTTCCGTACGGCCGACGTTGAACACGCAGGTGTGCCAGTCGGGATGCAGGCCTTCGCGCGGGTCGGCGTGCTCGTACAGCGCCGTGCCGTCGAACTGCGCAAGGCCATGCGGATCGTCGGGGAAATGCGCAGGGACCCAGTCGACGATCACGCCGATGCCGGCCGCATGCGCGCGGTCGACGAAGCGTGCGAAACCGTCGACCGGCCCGAAGCGCGCGGACGGCGCGAACTGCGCGAGCGGCTGGTAGCCCCACGACCCGCCGAACGGGTACTCGGCGATCGGCATGAACTCGACGTGCGTGAAGCCCATCCCCTTCACGTACGGAATCAGCCGCTCGGCGAGTTCGTCCCACGTCGCGCTGCGGTTCATCTCGTCGGGCACGCGTTGCCACGATTCCGCGTGCACCTCGTAGATCGACCACGGCACGCGGTAGCGGTCGGCACGCGGCCGCGCGTGCATCCAGCCGTCGTCGTGCCACGCGAACGCGTCGAGCGCGGCGACGTCGGCGACGACCGACGCCGTGCGCGGCGGCGCCTCGGTCGCGCGCGCACAGGGGTCGGCCTTGTGCGGCAGCACGCGCCCGTCGGCCGCGCGCAGCTCGTACTTGTAGCACTCGCCGGCGCCGATGCCCGGCACGAACAGCTCCCACACGCCCGACGGCTGCCGCAGCCGCATCGGATGGCGGCGGCCGTCCCATGCGTTGAAATCGCCGACCACCGACACGCGTTGCGCGTTCGGCGCCCAGACCGCGAAGCGCACGCCGTCGGTGTCGTCGATGCGCACGGGCGTCGCGCCGAGGCAGTCGAGCACCGCGGCCGGGTCGCCGGCCGACAGGCGCGCGAGCGTTGCGTCGTCGAGCAGCGTGCCGAACGCGTACGCATCGTCGATCACCTGCCGCGCGTCCGGCCAGTCGACCACGAGCAGGTAGTGCGGGGCGCCGCCGTTGCGCGCGATCGTGCCCGCGAAGCAGCCGGCGCGATCGACGCAGGCGAGCGTGCCGAGTTCGTCGCCGTCGGGCGACAGCACGTGCACGCCGGTCGCGCCGGGCAGCAGCGCGCGCACGACGGTGCGGCCGGTCTGCCCGTGCGGGCCGAGGCACGCGAACGGATCGGGATGACGTCCGGCGAGCAGCGCGTCGATGTCGGATCGTTCGAACAGCGTATCGGTCATCGCGTGCCTCCGTCGTCGGATGCGCCGCCGTCGTCGAGCAGCCGTTCGACCAGCGCCGCGAGCCCGCCGACCGGCACGCCCAGCCAGTCGGGGCGGTTCGCCGCTTCGTAGCACAGCTCGTACGACGCCTTGTCGATCAGGAACAGCGCGAGCAGGCGGTCGGCGTAGCGCGGATCGACGAAGCGCGCGGGCGCGAGGTCGGCGGCCGCGCGATAGCAGTCGACGAAACGGTCGGCGGCGGCCTGCCCGAAGCGGTCGAACAACGCACGCTTGCGGCCGGCCGCCTGCGGCGGCGCCTTCTCGATCGCGAACTGCGCGGTCGCGCTCACATACGACAGCGAGCGCAGCAGGCCCGCCACGTCGCGCAGCGGATGCGACTTCGCGCGGCGGCGCTCGAGCGGGCGCGCCGGCTCGCCTTCGAAGTCGATCAGCAGCGCGTCGCCCTGCACGTCGAGCACCTGTCCCAGATGGAAATCGCCGTGAATCCGCATGCATTGCGCGTCGAGCGTGCGCGGCACGAGTTCGCCGAGCGCCCGCACGGCCGCGTCGCGCGACGCGAGCAGCGTGTCGGCCGCCGCGCGCATCGCGGGATCGAGCGCATCGAGCCGCGTGTGCAGCACGTCGAGCGCGCGCTCGAACGACGCGATCGCGTCCGCGCACCAGCCGTCGACATGGCCGGGCGTCGCCCGCTCCGGCGCGAACGCGGGGTCGTCGGACGGCTGCGCGAGCGCGACGTGCAACTGGCCGAGCCGCGTGCCGATGATGCCCGCGAACGCCGCGTAGCCGAGCAGCGCTTCGGGTTCCTCGTCGGCGTCGTCGGTTTCGTCGTTGTCCGCGGCCGGCAGCGCGAGCTCGTCCACCGCGCGGCGCAGGAAGTCGAACGAGCGCGTCCACGCGTCGCCCTGGTTGTCCGCATAACGCTGCAGGATCGCGACTGTATGCGGCGTGCCGTCCGGGTCGACGTGCACGACTTCGCCCGCGAGCGTCGCGGTGTTCGGGTAGCCGATCCGCGTCAGGTAGCGGCTCATTTCCGCTTCCGGATGCACGCCGTGCGCGACCTTGCGCACCAGCTTCAGCACGATCGCGTCGCCGATCACGAGCGAGCTGTTGCTCTGCTCGGCCGCGAGCCAGCGCACTTCGGCGTCGTCGCCGGGGTCGAGCGCGGCGAGC
Organism: Burkholderia sp. AU4i; assembly: GCF_000466765.1. NCBI lineage: Bacteria > Pseudomonadati > Pseudomonadota > Betaproteobacteria > Burkholderiales > Burkholderiaceae > Burkholderia > Burkholderia sp. AU4i. Next base: position 8,571 of record NZ_ASSI01000253.1, read on the forward strand.
GCGTCCTCCGGCAGGAACGCGAGGCGGCCGCCGTCGGAGGTCGGCACCACGGCGCCGTCGCGCAGCTTGCGCAGCATCCCGCGTGCGAACGCCGGCAGCGCGAACGCGTCGGTCAGGTAGCCGATCGTGTGGCCGCGCCGCACGCGCGCGAGCGCGAGCTGCGTGAACAGCGGCTGCGAGGTCTCGCCGCCCCATGCGGCCGCGAGCGGCACGACGTAGCGTTCGACGTCGCGCTGCGCGCCCGATTCGACCCAGGCCTCCGCATACTCGAACGGCTCGCCCGGCACCGGCGTGACGACGTTCAGCCGGGCTTCGCCGATCGTGCGGTCCTTCGACGCGAACCAGCGCCGCCGCGCGAGCCACGACGGCAGCGCATCGTGCGCGAGCGTGTGCAGCTGCTCGAGGTTCGGCCGCGCCTCGCCGCGCCGCATCACGAGCGTCACGTATTCGGGCAGCGCTTCCGCGTGCGGCTGCCGCCACGACGGCTCGCGGCCATGTTCGGCGAGCACGAACCACAGGAAGCCGTACGGCGGGAAGGTGAGGAGATACGGGAGCTGGCCGATCGGCGGAAACGGGGAATCCGACGTCATCTCGATCGGTACGCGGCCCGCGAACCCGGACAGGTCGAGTTCGACGGCCTGCGACGCGCGCGACAGGTTCGCGACGCACAGCACCGGATCGTGGCCGTCCAGCTCGCGCAGGTACGCGAGCACCTTGCGGTTATCCGGGCGCAGGAAGCGGATCGTGCCGCGCCCGAACGCCTGCGACGCGCGGCGCGTCGCGAGGATGCGCCGCGTCCAGTTCAGCAGCGAATGCGGGTCGCGCGTCTGCGCCTCGACGTTGATCGCGTCATAGCCGTACAGCGAGCCCATCACCGGCGGCAGCACCAGCAGTTCGGGGTCGGCGCGCGAGAAGCCGCCGTTGCGGTCCGACGACCACTGCATCGGCGTGCGCACGCCGTCGCGGTCGCCGAGATGGATGTTGTCGCCCATCCCGAGTTCGTCGCCGTAATAGATCACCGGCGTGCCGGGCATCGACAGCAGCAGCGAGTTGATCAGCTCGATGCGGCGCCGGTCGCGTTCCATCAGCGGCGCGAGCCGGCGCCGGATGCCGAGGTTCAGCCGCGCGCGCCGGTCGCTCGCGTAGGTCTGCCACAGCAGGTCGCGCTCGGAGTCGGTGACCATCTCGAGCGTCAGTTCGTCGTGGTTGCGCAGGAACACGGCCCACTGGTTGCTCGGCGCGAGCGCCGGCGTCTGCCGCATGATGTCGACGATCGGGAAACGGTCCTCGCTCGCGATCGACATGTAGATGCGCGGCATCAGCGGGAAGTGGAACGCCATGTGGCATTCGTTCTCGTCGCCGAAATACTCCTGCACGTCCTCCGGCCACTGGTTCGCCTCGGCGAGCAGCATCCGGTTCGGGTACTCGGCGTCGATCGTCGCGCGGATCTGCTTCAGGATCGCGTGCGTCTCGGGCAGGTTCTCGTTGTTCGTGCCTTCGCGTTCGACCAGGTACGGCACCGCGTCGAGCCGCAGCCCGTCGATACCGAGGTCGAGCCAGAAACGCATCACCTGCAGCACCTCGCGCACGACGGCCGGGTTGTCGAAGTTCAGGTCGGGCTGGTGCGAATAGAAGCGGTGCCAGTAGTACTGGCCGGCGAGCGGGTCGTGGGTCCAGTTCGACGTTTCCGTATCGAGGAAGATGATCCGCGTGCCCGCGTATTTCGTGTCGGTGTCGGACCACACGTAGTAGTCGCGGTGATTCGAGCCCGGTTTCGCGCGGCGCGCGCGCTGGAACCACGGATGCTGGTCCGACGTGTGGTTGATCACCAGCTCGGTGATCACGCGGATGCCGCGCGCATGGGCTTCGCGGATGAAGCGCCGCACGTCGGCGAGCGTGCCGTAGTCGGGATGCACGTCGCGGTAGTCGGAGATGTCGTAGCCGTCGTCGCGGCGCGGCGACGGGTAGAACGGCAGCAGCCAGATCGTGTCGACGCCGAGTTCGGCGATGTAGTCGAGCTTCGCGATCAGGCCGGGGAAATCGCCGATGCCGTCGTTGTTCGAGTCGTAGAACGACTTCACGTGCACCTGGTAGATGATCGCGTCCTTGTACCACAGCGGATCGTCCGCACAGAGGGCCGGCGCGCGGCGGCGTGCGCGGCGCCGGCGCGGCGTGCCGGCCGGCTCGAGCGACGGGAACTGTGCGCGACGCACGTCGTCGAGGGAATCTTCGCGTTTCATCATCCATGGGCTCCCGAAATGGGCCGGGCGTCGCCCGGTTCGCGCGCCGCCGCCCGCGCGGCGCCTGGAGACGGCGTGAGCCGCCAGATCGCATACGGCCGCACGTGCGGATCGAGCGAGACGTACTGGCGGTGCCCGCGCCAGGTTTCCGCGTGCGTGGCGTCCTGTTCGAGCGCGTCGAGCGGTTCGCCGTCGACGAGCCCGAAACCGCGCCACAGCGATGCGTCGAGCGTGAAGTTCGCGACCTGCGGATGCCACGGGTCGGTGCTGATCGCGACGGCGACCACGCTGTCGAACGCCGGCGTCGCCTTCACGAACACGAGCACCGCGTCGTTGTCCGCGTCGGCGAACGTGATGCCGAGATGCGTCTGCAGGGCCGGGTGAGCGCGTCGCGCGCGGTTCAGCCGCGCGATCTCGGCGCCGATGTGCGCGGCGCGGCGCCAGTCGCGCGCGCGCAGCTCGTACTTCTCCGCGTCCGCGTATTCCTCGCTGTCCGGCAGCGGCGCCGATTCGCCGAGCTCGAAACCCGAGTACATGCCCCACGATCCGGCCAGCGTCGCCGCGAGCGCCGCGCGGATCACGAACTGCGTGCGCGGCGCGTTCTGCAGGTGGCGCGGGTTGATGTCGGGCGTGTTGACGAAGAAGTTCGGGCGGAAGAACTCGCGCGCGGGGCCGGCCGTCAGCTCGGTCAGGTAGTCGATGAATTCGCGCTTCGACTCGCGCCACGTGAAGTACGTGTACGACTGCGAGAAGCCGACTTTCGCGAGGCGATACATCATCCCCGGCCGCGTGAACGCCTCCGACAGGAACACGACGTCCGGATGCCGGCCGCGCACGTCGGCGATCATCCATGCCCAGAACGGCAGCGGCTTCGTGTGCGGGTTGTCGACGCGGAAGATCCGCACGCCCGCGTCGACCCAGAACAGTATTGCGTCGCGCAGCGCGAGCCACAGGTCGGGCAACGCATCGGGCGCGTAGAAATCGGGGTTCACGATGTCCTGGTAGCGCTTCGGCGGATTCTCCGCGAAGCGCAGCGAGCCGTCGGGCCGCCACGCGAACCAGCCCGGATACGCGGCGAGCCACGGATGGTCGGGCGAGCACTGGATCGCGAAATCGAGCGCGATCTCGAGCCCGTGACCGCGCGCGGCGTCGACCAGCGCGCGGAACGATTCGAGCGTGCCGAGCTGCGGATGCACGGCCGTGTGGCCGCCGTCCGGCGAGCCGATCGCATACGGGCTGCCGACGTCGTCGGGGCCGGCCGTCAGGCTGTTGTTGCGGCCCTTGCGCGCGGTCGTGCCGATCGGGTGGATCGGCGGGAAATACAGCACGTCGAAACCCATGTCGCGGATGCGCGGCAGGTGCGCGATCACGTCGTCGAACGTGCCGTGCCGGTCCGGGTCGTCGCTCGCCGAGCGCGGAAACATCTCGTACCAGCTCGAGAAACGCGCCGCGCGGCGCTCGACGTCGACCGGGAACGGTGTCGTGTGCGTGACGAACGGACGGTAGCGCAGCGCCGCGAACGCATCGGCGAGCGGCGCCGCGCCGAGTTGCGCGAGCCGCGCGTCGGCCGGCGCGTCCTTGAACCCGGCGGCCAGCTGTTCCATCCGCGTGAGCGCGCGCGCATCGAGCGGATCGGCGAGCCTGAGCGCGGTCGCGAGCAGCAGCTGCGCTTCGCGCAGTTCGAGCGTCACGTCCTGGCCGGCCGCGTTTTTCTTCGCGACATCGTAGACGAGCGACGCCCAGTCGTCGCGCCACGCGATCACGCGAAACTCGTGGCGGCCGAGCCGGTCGAGCGTGACGCGTGCGTGCCAGCCGTCGTTCGGTTCGGCTTCGAACGGGATTTCGCGCCAGTCGTCGTCGCAGGCGGCGCGCCACTGCAGCGCGGCCGCGAGATGCGCGTGTCCGTCGGTGAAGATCGATGCATGGACGACGAGCGTCTCCCCGATCACGCGCTTGACCGCGAAGCGGCCGCCGTCGACCGCCGGCTCGACGTGCTCGATCGCGATCCGGTCGGCCGCGAGCGCGGCGGACAGCGCGCCGCGCTCGCTCGCGGCGTCGGCGCGTGTCGTGGCGGGCGGGGCGGGCCACGCATGCAGCAG
>NZ_ASSI01000254.1:0-9585 GCF_000466765.1 Burkholderia sp. AU4i
ACGGTCGTGACCGGGTGCTTACGATACTGGAGATGGATGACGGGTTGAGCACGGACCAGCTCGACAGCATCGCAGAAATCCTCAAGGCGGGGCACCATCTGCTGGGCCTCATCAATGAAGTGCTCGATCTGGCCAGCATCGAGTCCGGCAAAACGACCCTCTCGCTGGAGACGGTGGATGTGTCGACGCTCATCCGGGACTGCGCACAGCTCGTGCAGCCGCTGGCGACGAGCCGGGAGATCGACCTGCACCTGGAGATACCCGAACGTGCTGCCGCATGTGCCGACAACCAGCGCCTGAAGCAGATCGTGCTGAACCTGTTGTCCAATGGCATCAAGTACAACCATCCCTCGGGCGAGGTCCGCGTCATAGTCGAGCCCGATGGCTCGCGGCTGCGCATCGCCGTTGCCGACACCGGGGCGGGCATTTGCGCCGAACGCCTGGGCGAACTGTTCCAGCCTTTCAGCCGGCTGGGCGCAGACCACGCTTCGGTCGAAGGGACCGGCATCGGCCTCGTTATCACCCGCAAACTGACCGAAGCGATGGGCGGACGGATCGGTGTTGAAAGCGAGCCCGGCAAAGGCAGCCGCTTCTGGGTGGAACTACCTCTGGCACAGCTGTCGTCGCAACCGGCGCCGCTGTCCCTGCTGGCCAATGATTCCGGTGTTGCGCCAGTGACGGCAAGGCAGGGTGAGCATTACATCCTGTACATCGATGACAACCCGGTCAATCTCAAACTGGTCACCCAGATTCTGGACAAGCTACGCCACATCCGTCTGGTCACCATGTACGCGCCCGAGATGGGCATCGAGTTCGCGCTTTCGCATCAACCTGACCTGATCCTGCTGGACATCAACCTGCCCGACATGGACGGCTACCAGGTGCTGGAGGTATTCAAGTCACACCTCCAGCTGCGGCATGTGCCCGTGATCGCGGTGTCGGCCAACGCCATGCCCCGCGACATCGAACGGGGCATCGCCGCAGGCTTCGCCGATTACCTGACCAAGCCTCTCGACATCGGGCGTTTCCTCGCCAGCATTGATGCCCATCTGCCGGGCGTGATGGAGAAACGCAGCAATGACGCTCAAACATGATGACGCGCACATTCTTGTCGTTGACGACGAGCCAGCCAATCTCAAGCTGCTGGAAAAGCTGCTCGGCAGCGAGGGCTATTTTCGTCTGACCTGTGTGCAGGACCCACGCCAGGTTTTGCGTGCCTATCAGGAAATTCGCCCCGACCTGATCCTGCTGGATATCAACATGCCGCATCTCGACGGCTATCAGGTCATGGCCCAGCTCAAGGCATTGGACGACCCGCTGCTGCCGCCCATCGTCGTGCTGACGGCGGAGCACGGCCGCGAAAGGCTGCTCAAGGCGCTGGCGGCGGGGGCGCGGGATTTCGTCGGCAAACCGTTCGACCGCAGCGAGCTCCTGATGCGCGTGCGCAATCTGCTCGACGCCCACCTTGCCCACCGCCTGATGCACGAGCATAACGACGTGCTCGAAAAGCGGGTTCAGGCCCGCACCCGCGAACTGCTCGAAACCCGGCTGCAGATGGTGCGCCGTCTCGGCCGCGCCGCCGAGTACCGGGATAACGAGACCGGCCGCCATATCCTGCGCATGAGCCATACTGCCGCGCTGCTGGCCCGCCATCTCGGCTGGAGCGAAGCCGACGTCGAATTGATGCTGCACGCCAGCCCGATGCATGATATCGGCAAGATCGGCATTCCTGACGCGGTCCTGCTCAAGCCCGGAAAACTGGACGCCGGGGAGTGGAAGATCATGCAGCAGCATCCGGCCATCGGAGCCGAACTGCTGGGCGGCGACGACTCGGCGTTGATGACCATGGCGCGTCAGATCGCTCTGGCGCACCATGAGAAATGGGATGGCAGCGGCTATCCCCAGGGTCTCGCGGGCGAGGCCATTCCGCAGGCCGCACGCATCGTGGGCGTGGCCGACGTGTTCGATGCGCTCGTTTCGGCTCGCCCGTACAAGCCGGCGTGGCCGCGCGACGAAGCCGTTGCCTACATTCGCGACCATTCGGGCAGTCATTTCGACCCGACCGTGGTCGAGGTGTTCATGAAGGCGCTGGACGATATTCTGGCCATCCAGGAAAGCTATTCCGATTCCGTTGCCCCGTGACAGGGCTGCAATCAGGCGCGGGCACTGGCAACCCGCGGCCAATGCCCCCGACAGGCGTGCGCGTCCGGTGAAACGTTAAAGATTGTCAAGACAGGACCCCGGGCATCAACCGGAGACCGTTCGCTGCCGATAGACCGGTACGCGTTGCTTCGTCTGCCGGACGGGCAAATCCTGACACGTAACAATTCTCATGGTTTGATCATGGACTTCGGTCTGCCGCGCACTGCAAACCCTTTAACCCGGCCCGCCCCCGGCTGGCTGACGCCGACGATCCGCTCCGTGGAAATTCGGATTAGAAGTCGCTACACAATCCATCCTTACCTGCGAAGGCGAGAAATTCCTAGAGGAATCATGCGTCTGCCGAGAGCGGATTGAGCTGCCTCCCGTTTTCGTCCCAGCCGCAGTTAGAGTTGTGGGTTAAAGACTCCTGGGCTGGGTCATGCGTCCGAGCGAACTGCTCTCGCAACAGATAGCCGAGCGAGCTATAGGGCCGCTCGGTGTTGTACTCGATTCACCACAATTCAATCAAGCTTCTGGCATGACGCATGGATACAAACCAGTGCTCGTTCAAGCATTCATCCGGGAAGCGCCCGCTGAGACACTCAATATAGCCGTTTTCCAATGGCTTGCACGTCCAGATGGGCGACACAGCGAGGACCGGCCCATATAGCCTACCGTCACAATGCTGAAAGCTGGGTGCGCTTAGTTCAGCGATTTGCTCGAATTAGAACCGGTGAATCATGCCGACGACGCCCTCGAACAGAGAGTTGTATCCATTAAAGGATTGGGTAAAGCCAGAAGTCGAAGCAAGTTTGGTCCACTGACCGGTGAGATGATTGTAATTGACGCCGGAGTACAAATCTGTCCGCTTGGACAGATGGTAAAGAAGAATCGGGCCTGCCGTGACGCGCGTACCTTCGCCATCTGCATGATGCAGGATGTCGACATAGGCGGCACCACGCAACTCTATGGACGGCGTGAACAGATAGGATGCGCCTACCGAGAACGAGTCATTGCGATAATCAGCCGGATAGACGTGACTGAAGATGTATTGCGCGTAGATTTTGGCTTGGGCAAGCGCATAGGTCGCACCCACCATCGCAATCTTTTGAGAGCTGTCCGGAATGGCGATGCCGAAATAGGTATTGCCGTACTGCGTGCTAGCTGGCGTTGCTCCGCCAATGTTGTTGACCTGCTGATACACCGCGCCAATGTTCAAAGGACCAACGTCGTAGCTCAAACTGACGGCCGGCGAGGAATAGCGATGTATATCGCCCGCTACACCGCCAAACGTGTAGGCGCCACTTACCGTGAACCCAAAAAGCTTGTCGGATGTGTATTGAACAGTGTTATCGAGACGCGCACCGCCCACTAGGCCGGCAGATTGAAATCCCCACGTTGCTGCGTAATTGGCGAACCCAAATACGTCATGCGCGGACCCCATCAGATAGGCGAGGGCGTATTGCCGACCGAAAGTTACCGTGCCCAATCCTTGGTGTGAAAACCCGACGAATGCTTGTCGTCCGAACAGACGCTGCTGCCCTCCCGGCGTCGAGAACGCAAGTGCGCCCGTGTTCGCAACGAAACCAGATTCCAGCACAAATATCGCTTTGCTGCCGCCGCCCAAATCTTCGGTACCACGCAGCCCCCACCTGCTTCCAAGGAGCGCGCCGCCCGTACCCATGGTGATGTTATGGCCGCCGTCGCGTGTCTGATGGTTGTCGTAGCGGATTGCCTCGTCGATGACCCCGTACAGAGTTACGGCTGACTGACTCCACGCGGCATGCGCATGCAAGCCGACAATGCCGACCATCGACAATCCTGCTAGTTTTCCGATACCTCTACGCCGGTACCCCGATGTAAGTGAACGCTCGGACTGAGCATGCGCTTTATTTGAATATATTTTCACGAAAAGTCTCCAATTTAATATCGTTGTACTAATTGATGTGAAGCGTTGAATATCTTATTGAGAGATAAGATTCCGGTGTTTTCAGGGACGCTGCGTCTCGCAAGACGCAGCGTCAGGGTGGTGCGACGTTGCGGGAGACTTCAGTGACCAATGTCGGCAATCCTCGGCTGACCGGCGGTATGTTCCAAATCGTCGGGCATATGGTCGAGACCCACGCCGCTTGTCTCGATGCGAAGCGCCCAAACTGCAACGGCAAGCAGTACTTGAATGGCAACGACCGACGCGACTACCATGTTGACGCCGCCCATGGTGAAGAGCCACAGGACGAAGAACTGGCAAAGTGCGCTGGCCGCCCGCCCAGCCGTGCCGCATACGCCACTACCTCTGAGGCGATAAGACGTTGCGAAGAGTTCCGGAACATAAGCGCCTTGCCCTACCGCGACGAGGACGTAGATGCCGCAAATAAGACAGAGCCCGGCTACCAGGAGCATCGTGTTCGAAGCAGCGTGCTGATAGAACAAGCCCATCGCCGCTGTCACCAGTGCGGCACCGATAATTGCGGGCCGACGGCCCACGCGGTCGGCGAGGAAAATGCCGATGATTGTTCCCGCCGGCGCGCCCAACGACATCACGGTGCTGTACGACAACGACTTGACGATGTCGAAACCCTGACGCACGAAGAAGGATGGGAGCCAGTTAATCAGACCATAAACGCTGTAGCCGATAGTGACCATAATCAGCGAGCCGACCAGCGTCCGCCACACGACAGGTGACCTGAAGAGGACACCGATGGGAACGTGCTGTGGCTTTACCGGCTGCTCCCGCACGAAGTCGTCGAGCTCATGATTGCGTGAGATGTCTGCCTCAATCGACTGCAGCACCGCTTCGGCTTCGGCATATCTGCCCTGACTGACAAGCCATCTCGGCGACTCTGGCATCTTCTTTCGCAGCAGCCAGATGACGATTGCCGCGACCCCGACGATGGCGAACATGTAACGCCACCCGAAGTTCGGAATAATCCACAGACTGGTCAACGAAGCAATAAGAACTGCGGAGTTCGCGAACAGGGACAAGGCAGCCAGGAGTCGGCCTCTATAACGGGGCGGTACGAACTCCGACAACATGCCGTACGAGATAACAATCTCTGCCCCCATCCCGATGCCCATGATGAATCGCAGCGCGATGAGCCAGTACATGTTCGGCGCGAGCGTCGCAGCAAGCGACGCGCCACCGAAGATGATTAGATTCACCTGATAGGAAAACCTGCGCCCAAACCGGTCGCCAAGCTCACCCGCACTCCAGGCGCCCACCGTAAGCCCCGCGAACGTCATCGTGGTGAACCATGCGTTCATCTCAAGCGTGGACCAGCCAGTCTTGAGAAGCGAGCCGGTGACTACGCCGCCCAGATAAACGTCGAAGGCATCGAGGAAAAGACCGCCGCCGATGAGGAGGAACAGACGCCAGTGAAAACCACTCAATGGCAGCCTGTCGAGCCTCGGAGCGGCATAAACCGAATCCGACATGTTTGTCTCCTGAATTTGTTTTAGGAAGCTCGACTGAGCTAGTCTGCTGTGACTTCTACGGTCAAGGCAAGTAGCAGGAAGCTGAACGATTTACCGTGAAAATCAAGATTCAACGAGGCGTTTACACCGCCCTCCAGCGCGTCGCGAATCACAAAGTTGAATCCGTGAAGCGCAGGTATCTCGTATCGTTTGACCTCCCCTCGGAACAGGTCCGGGTAGGCGGCCGATACCCGTTCTGCGGTTAGCGAGGCCTTGATGTCGTCGTAATGCTTCGGGTCATAAGGCCAGACCGAGATGCACGACACATTTCCCTTGTCACCGGTACGAGCCGACGCGACTTCTCTGAGCGGAACAGTTTTCTTCATGACTGCAAGACCTCAACTTTGGTCTCAATCGCGTCGCGATTGACAAAAACAGCGTGGGTTTTCACCGAGGAGTCGATGTTGCCGCGATAGCCTCCGCCACCAGCCGGACCTGACACCCACAGACTTTCGACTTCCGATAACAAGGTTTCAGCCATCTCGCGGTCCGTCGTGCGCATCGCAGCGCGCACCCGAACATCCTGAGTGATGGCCTCACGCTGAATGGCGGTCGCATGCAGCGAGTTGATACCAATCAGGTCCAGACGAATCTTGTCCGCGCACCCATGGAGATTGCGCATGCGCTCTTCGATAATGGAGGCCGCCAGTCGGGCACGGTTCTCTGCGCCGGGACCGGCGTAGCTGATGCCAGCCTCAGCCAGAAAGCCACCGTCGAAGCCGACAATTGTCTTCAGTTGAGCAGGACGTTCGCGCCCGATGCCACCGCGAACAGCCACCCGGTCTTTGCCCGCCACTTCGATTTGCACGTTCGTGAAATCAGCTGTGACGTCCGGGGTGAGGTAAGCACGAGGGTCGTGTACTTCGTAGAGCAACTGCTCCTTCACTGTGAGTTCGTTGACAAACCCTCCCGTGCCGTCGAGCTTCGTGATGATGCAACTCCCGTCAGGCTGTACTTCCGCCAACGGAAAGCCGACATAGGCAAGGTTGGGCACTTCCTTGTATGGCGGGTCAGCGAAATATCCACCCGTTACCTGCGATGTGCATTCGAGCAGATGCCCGACCACCGTGCCTGCACCGAGTGTCATCCAGTCGTCGAGTTTCCAGCCATTGCGGTGCGCGATTGGCGCAAGGAAAAGCGAAGGGTCGGCCACCCGTCCGGTGATGACGATGTGTGGTTCTGTATCGAGCGCCGGGATGATGGCTTCCGCGCCGAGATACGCATTCGCCCCAACCATTCGCAGTCCCGCTTCTCCGACCGTTTTACCGATTTCGGGAAGGAAGGTTTGGTCCGAAATCTGACTGGTGACGTCATCGCCTTCGACGATTGCCACGCGGATTTTCAATCCCATGCGGCGCGCGAGGTCCACTGCGAGAGCGCCCGCGGCACGCGGGTTCGCGACACCCATATTCGTGACGATAGTCGTGCCACCCCGAACACACGCCTGCAGAACAGCAGCGAGGCGCTTTTCGAGGCGCGGGTTGTAGCCCTTATTTGGGTCTTGGGACCTTGCGAGATGTCCATAAGCAAGCGTCCGTTCTGCCAGACACTCGAAGACGAGAAAGTCGAGATTGCCTCGCTCTGCCAGGTCGCGCGCCGGGTCAATACGGTCGCCAGCGAAGCCCGCTCCGGCGCCGATGCGCACGGTGCTTCCAGCCATGGTTGCCTCCTAGATTTGTTCCGAAAATATTTTATCGTTCTGCTTTCGGAACATTAAAGGCCGGAGTCGCGACGAAGTCAAGCAGTTTTGTTCTCATATCGGATTTGACGTGTAAATTCGGAACGACTAGCATTGAGTCGGGCCAGCAGACTGCTGTACCTGCTGAAAAAGGAGACGACCGTTCAGCATCCGCACACCATCAATGCAGGCTCGACTGTGGTCGGCCTGACCGCGAAGGGACTGAAAAATGACAGCCAACCGAACGCCTCCCCGGGCGAATCCACTGGGTGCACGCAGAGACACGTCGCGTCCCGGTTTCCCCATTCCGGCAGGTGCGTGCGACTCACACATGCATATCGTCGGGCCGTTCGACAGATATCCATTGCGCGAGACGCGCTCACTCGAACCGCCGGAGTCGACATTCGCCGACTATCTGGAAATGAAGCGGGCGACGGGCATCGAGCGCAACGTGATTGTTCAACCGAGCTTCTTTGCGAAGGACAACGCGTGCACCTTGGACTCGACCGAGCGCATGGGCGAGCATGCACGTGCGGTTGTCGTGGTAGAACCGGATGTCGATGAGGCAACCCTCGCCGATATGCATGCCCGAGGTGCACGGGGCGTCAGGCTGCAGCGCGTGGTTGCCGGTGGGACGAGCACCGAGCAGATTGCGGAGATGGCATCGCGTATCCGCGATTTCGGCTGGCACCTGCAGCTCTTCGTCGATTCTGATGACGTGGAAGAACTGGCAGAGCAGTTGCATCGCTTGCCGGTGCCTGTCGTCTTCGACCATATGGCACACGTCTATAAGGAAAGTCCCATCAGTTCGCGGGGGTTCCGGACGTTGCTGGACCTGCTCGCTAGCGGCAAAGCCTGGGTAAAGCTATCCGCATGGCGCTTTTCTCCGGACAACGCACGGGCGCGGCAACTGGTCGATGCGAATCCTGAACGCGTCCTTTGGGGGAGCGATTGGCCGCACGTCTCGTATGAAGAAGATGTGCCCGACGACGGGAAGCTGCTAGACCGATTGGCGACGTGGGCACAGGATTCAGCCACGATTCAGCGAATATTGGTAGACAACCCTGCCGAGCTTTACTTTCGATGCTAGTGACCGCAGGAGGCCGGAGTAAGGCCCACGGCGCGTCGCCACCTCAGGGCCTAGTCTTCACGCCACTCGTCAACGACTACCATTTGATAGTTACTCGCCGCGTTACTATCACGTTTTCCCAAGCACGCCAGGACATGACAATGGACGAACCGGTCGACGTTGAGACCACCTCCTCGCGGAAGCAATATGAGACGACGCGCTCGCCGGCTCGGGTGCTGCAAATCATCTATGAGCTTGCGACCAGTGCGAACGGCCTGTCGCTCTCCAGGCTTGCCGCTCTGACGCATCTACCGAAAACAAGCTTGCTCACCCTGTTGCGTTCCCTGGAAGCGGCAAACTATGTTGTCAATGTGTCGGGCGCGTACAGGCTGGGAAGCGAAACGTATGCGATTGCTACGGCAATCCTGGCGAAAGAACGCTTTCTTCCGTCGGCTCGACCGTCGCTACAGGCCCTGTTCGCCGAAACGGGAGAAACCGTTCAATTGGGCATCCTCGCTCAGGACGAAGAGTTGGCCGAGACCATCGAAATTATCGAAACACGTAAGGCGGTCAGATTCTCGCTTTCTGTCGGCCTGCGTCGCCCGCTGCATTCCAGTTCTATCGGCAAGCTTCTGTTGGCTTACCAGCCAGCGCAGTGGACAGAAAGGTATCTGCAGCGAAAACCACTCGAGGTCTTTACGCCACAGACCATTTCAACCGTTCCTGAGCTGATGGATGAACTGAGCCGGATTCGGGACGCTGGTGTCTCAATTTCGCACGAGAGCATGTTCGAAGGCATGAGCGGAATATCGGCTCCAATCTGGAATCAGGCGGGTCACATGCTCGCCGGCGTGAGTGTCACAGGTCCTACATACCGTCTGCGCCCCCTTGAGTCTGGCCTGTGCGATTTGGTCAAACATGCGGGAGAAGAAATTTCCCGAAAACTTGGCTACAAAGGGAGTTACCCTAGCAAGCTCCAAAATGCGGACGATGTCGACGGAGATGCTGCCCATGCAGAGAAGACTCAGGCAATTGGGTAAAGGTGTCGTTCACTGCAACCGCCGACGAGCCGCCTTCAGAGGTGACTGCGGCGGCCCATCACAAAAGCATCAACCCCATCCAGCCGCAACACGTCTGAACTTGGCCGCATCCTAACTCGACGGAGTTTGCCTCACTCTCCGCAATCTTGAGCATCGAGAGCAGGGTAAGCGCGAATTTAAGCGCA
>NZ_ASSI01000255.1:0-1271 GCF_000466765.1 Burkholderia sp. AU4i
GGCGCTCGTCGAGCGCACCGGCAACGGGCCGGAGGGCGGCGGCTCGATCACCGCGTTCTACACGGTGCTGACCGAAGGCGACGACCAGCAGGACCCGATCGCCGATTCGGCGCGCGCGATCCTCGACGGCCACGTCGTGCTGTCGCGTGCGCTTGCCGAGGCCGGCCACTATCCGGCGATCGACATCGAGGCGTCGATCAGCCGCGCGATGACCGCGCTGATCGACGAAACGCATCTCGACCACGTCCGGCAGTTCAAGCAGATGCTGTCGCGCTACCAGCGCAATCGCGACCTGATCGCGGTCGGCGCGTACGCGCCCGGCCGCGACGCGCAGCTCGACCGCGCGATCGCGCTCTATCCGCGCATCGAGGCGTTCCTCCAGCAGGGCTTTCGCGAATGCGCGCCGTTCGCGTCGAGCCTCGCCGGGCTCGATGCACTGTTCGACGCTTACGGAGGCTGATCCAGATGGCTCACGGCTTTCCCCTTCAGTTGCTGCTCGACCGCGCGCAGGACGACCTCGACTCGGCCGCAAAGCAGCTCGGCACCGCGCAGCGCGACCGCACCGCGGCCGCCGAGCAGCTCGACGCGCTGCTGCGCTACCGCGACGAATACCACGCGCGCTTCTCGCAATCCGCCCAGCACGGGATGCCGGCCGGCAACTGGCGCAATTTCCAGGCGTTCATCGACACGCTCGACGCCGCGATCGCGCAGCAGCGCAGCGTGCTGGCGGCGGCCGAAGTCCGTATCGACGAAGCACGCCCGAACTGGCAACAGAAGAAACGCACCGTCGGCTCGTATGAAATCCTGCAGGCGCGCGGCGTCGCGCAGGAAGCGAAGCGCGAAGCCCGGCGCGAGCAGCGCGATGCCGACGAACACGCCGCGAAGATCCTGCGCATGCGGGCCGACGCGGCCCGTTCGTCGTAACCGACCACCGCATTCGAACGAGAGAACGTCATGCCTCCCCTGCCCCTGCTCGGCGCGCTGCTCGACACCGCCGGCACCGCAATCCAGGCCGCCCGCGGCTCGGGCTCGTCCGGCACCGCCGCCGGCAACGATGCCACGGCCGCCGTGCCGTTCGCGCAGACGCTGAAGCAAAGCGTCGTCACGCGTCGCGATTCGTCGAATGCCGGCGTGCCGGATGCTTCGACGAAACAGGCTTCGTCGAAGCCGGCCGCCGGCACGAAGCCGTCCGCGACCGATGACGACGACGCAACCGACGATACGACCACGAACGCCGCCGCCAACCCCGACGCCGCCGCGCTCGCGGCCGC
>NZ_ASSI01000256.1:0-2443 GCF_000466765.1 Burkholderia sp. AU4i
GCTTCTCGGTGCGGCGCGCCGACGCCATCAGCACGCCGATCTTCGCGAACGCCGCGCGCGCGACGTCGCCGCAGTTGTTCAGCGCCTTCTTCATGTAGCGCAGGTAGGCGCCGCCATGGCGCGCTTCATCGCGCGAAATCGTTTCGTAGATCTGCTTGATGACCGGCTCGGTGTGCCAGTCGGCCGCGCAGCGGTACCAGTGGTTCAGGCGGATCTCGCCGCAGAAGTGCAGCATCAGCGTCTCGAGCGGCGGCGCCGGGTCGAATTCGAAGCGCACCGCGTGCAGTTCCTCTTCGGTCGGCACCATCTCCGGCCGGAAGCGGCGCAGGTATTCCATCAGCACGAGCGAATGCTTCTGCTCCTCGAAGAACCACACGCTCATGAACGCGGAAAAGTCGCTGTCGTGCTGGTTGTCGCGCAGGAACATTTCCGTCGCGGGCAGCGCCGACCATTCGGTGATCGCGTTCATCTTGATCGTCTTCGCCTGCTCGTCGGTGAGCAGCGAAGCGTCGAACTTGTCCCACGGAATGTCCTTCTCCATGTCCCAGCGGACAGCTTCGAGCGACCTGTAAAGTTCCGGATAAAGCATGGTGTTCATGATGGTCCCACCCCTGTTCTGCGCAATGCGACTTCTCTAAACGTGACTGTTGCCGCAAAGGCGCGCCAAGCGCGCTTTTTGCGGCCAAGACTGTAATTTTACGCGTGAAACCGACCGGCCGGACGCCGATTGCTCGTCCGGCAGCCGGGCGGCCGCGCCGCCGCCGTTGCGGCATGCCGCAGCCACGCTCCGTACGAACGGAACCGGCTACGCGCTTGCCTGAGTGGGGGCCGGCGCTGGCCGGCTCGCTGACGAGCCCGTCCCCTGCCCCAGGCGGGTTCCCCGTAGGGCCCCGTGCGGATGCCGGATCGGCGGGCTGTTCGATATGGTGTATACGGCGGCGGCCATGATAGCACGCGTGCATGACGGTTCCGAGACGCCCGCCCGGTCGCGCGCCGCCAACCGCGGTGCGGCGATCGGTCGCGGCCGGCCGTCGCGAAAATGCAACCCCGCCCCTCTCCCGGCGCATCAGACCCGTATTTCGCCGGTCGCGAAACCGTCTTCCGGCGGCATGCCGGCGGCCGGCGCGCTGCCGCCGTCCGCCAGCGCGATCCAGCCGGCCAGCGTGTCGCGCTGCGCGCGCCCGTCGCGGTAGCCGAGCTCGATCAGTTCGCGCGTGAACGCCTCCTCGAACAGCAGGTAGCTCGCAAACGACGCGCCGGCCGGCTGGCTGCCGCCGATCGCGCCGAGCAGCCCGCGCATCGTCGCCGGCATCTGCTTCAGGTGTTTCGCGGCGATCAGCTCGATACGCTCGGACGGCGCGATCGCGAGCACGTCGACGTGCCGCCAGCCGCTGTCCACCTCGACCTGGTGCGGCAGATGCTCGATCATCCGGTTGATGTGCTCGATGCGCTCGATGTCCGAGCCGATCGAGTCGAGGAACACGCTCGCGAGCACCTGCTGGCCGATCTGCGCGAGCGTCGGGTAGCCGCGTACCAGCCCCGTGCCGTTCGCGGCCGGAATCTCGGGCCGCGGGTCGGCCGCACCGACCACGACGATCCGGTGCGCGCCGAAGTGGATCGCCGGCGACAGCGGCGCGATCTGCCGGATCGATCCGTCGCCGAAGTACTCGACCTGCCCGTCGAGCACGAGCGGCACGGCCGGGAACACGAACGGAATCGCCGACGACGCGAGCAGGTGCGACGCCGACAGGTCGACGAGCCGCGCGGTGCGCTGCGCGCGCCGCCACGCCTGGATCGGCTCGGCCGCCTGGTAGAACGTGAGGTGCCGGCCGCTCGAATAGCTGAGCGCCGTGATCGACAGCGCGTGCAGCAGGCGCGCCTCGAGCATCTGCTCGATCCGGTGGAAGCTCAGCTCGCGCTGCAGCAGGTGCGCGAGCGGCGCGTTGTCGAGCAGCCCGCGCGGCGAGCGGCGGGCCGCCCAGCCGAACGTCATCGTCGCGAGCCAGCGCGCACCGGCAGCCGCGATGCCGAGCCAGTCGGTGCGATACACGTAGTCGGCACGCAACGGCTCCCAGAATTCGAGCAGGCGCCGCACGCCGTGGGAAAAGTCGTCCGCGTGGCTCGCGATCGACGTTGCGTTGATCGCGCCGGCCGACGAGCCGCACACGACCGCGAACGGCAGCGTGTGCCGCTGCGGATCGGCCTCGCGCGCGATCTCGGCCAGCGCCTTGAGCACGCCGACCTGATAGGCGGCACGTGCGCCGCCTCCCATCAGAACGAGCGCGAGCCGCATGATCGACCTGCTATCTGCGCCGCGTCACGTCGAACGCTTCGGCGGACGGGTTTCGGGCGACGACGCGGCCGCCGCGCGCGCCGCGGCCGAACCGGTCGCGCCGGTCGCGCTGGTCGCGCCGGTCGATTTGGCACGCTTCGCTGCCGGCTT
>NZ_ASSI01000257.1:0-7846 GCF_000466765.1 Burkholderia sp. AU4i
CACCGACGAAGCGGTGCGGCTCGCGGCGCTCGCGCAGCGGCGCTGGCCGGCGTCGCACGCGGCGATCGTCGGGCATCTTCAGGCACTGATCGCGGCGCGCCGTTTCGCCGACGCGCAGGCGCAGGCGCGCGCGCAGGCGAAGGCCGACCCCGAGCAGCCGGACTGGTGGGACTATCTCGCGAAGGCGAGCGACGGCAAGGGCGACGTGCTGGCGCGGCGCCGCGCGCTCGCGGAGAAGCTTGCGCTCGACGGCGCGTGGCCGTCTGCGATTCGTCAGTTGAAGGAAGCGCGCGACGCGAAAGATGTCTCGTTCTACGAGCAGTCGATGATCGGCGCGCGGCTGCTGGAATTCGAGGCGCGCTACAAGGAAGAGCGCGAAGACGAGAAGAACGGCCGCGGTTAGCGTCCGGCGCGCGCCAAGCCGCTGCGGGTCAGGCGTCGCCGCCGGCCGCGTCGCGGGCCTGTCGTGCCGGGCTGGCGACGTAGCCGAACCGCGCAGGCACGTCCGCGCAGACGATGCTGCCGAGCGGCAGCGTGCGGCCGTCGCGCCAGCGCAGTACCGGCGGTGCGGCGTCGAAATCCGCGTGATCGGCGAACAGCCCGAGATCGTGATCGTGCAGCGCCGCGATGCGCGGTGCCGTGCCGGCCGAGCGAAACAGCACGCCGCCCGCGTCGTCGAGCCAGGCTTCGTCCGGTTCGAACGGCGTACCGGTCTGGTCGGTGAGCGCGAGTTGCCCGTCGTGTTCGGCCAGGCGGACGACCCACGGCGTATAGGCAAGCTCGACGTACACGCGCTGCGGTCCGTTCTGGAAGAACCACTGGCCCTGCGCATCGCATTCGTAGTTGCGGCCGATGAACGCGTTCAGCGCCGCATGCCGGATCGGCGAGCCGAGCTCGCCGGCCGCTTGGGCCGCGTCGTCGCGCAGCCGCCATTCGCCGCGCCGGTCGAGCAGCAGCCAGCCGGTACAGTGCGGCACGTTCGGCCATTTGGCGAGGGCCTGCCTGACGATGTCATCCATGGTCGACGAATTTGGAGCAATAGCCGAACACCCGCGCCGACAGCCAGTCGAGACGGCCGGGGAACGGCCCGGTCATGAATCCCGCGTGACCGCCGTCCGCGGGCTGGTCGAGCTCGACGGCCGGCGATACGTCGGCCGGGCCGGGCAGCGCGGATTCGGGCAGGAACGGGTCGTTGCGGGCGTTGAGGATCAGCGTCGGCACGTCGATCTCCGGCAGCAGCGGCCGGGTCGTCGCCTTCGTCCAGTAGTCGTCCGCGTTCGCGAAGCCGTGCAGCGGCGCGGTCACGACTTCGTCGAAGTCGCGCATCGTCACGGCCTGCAGCATCGCTTCACGGTCGAACAACCCCGGATACTGGTCGAGCTTCGCGAGTGCCTTGCGCTTGAGCGTCTTCAGGAAGCTGCGCGTGTAGACCATCGCGAAGCCTTGCGACAGCGCGCGCCCGCCCGCGTGCACGTCGATCGGCGTCGAGATCGCGGCGGCGGCCCGCAGGATCGACGTGTCGCTGCGATGCTCGCCGAGCCAGCGCAGCAGCACGTTGCCGCCGAGCGACACGCCGGCCGCCACCAGCGGCCCGCGATGCTGCGTGGCGAGCCGGCGCAGGATCCAGTCGACTTCGGCGCTGTCGGCGAGATGGTAGAAGCGCGGCTGGCGGTTGATCTCGCCGCTGCAACTGCGAAAGTGCGGGACGACCGCGTGCCAGCCCTTCGCGCGCGCGGCGGCCATCATCGCGAGCGCGTAGTGCGAGCCCGAGCTGCCTTCGAGGCCGTGGAACAGCACGAACAGCGGCGCATCGGGCGGCGGCGCCGCGCTGTCGAGATGCGCGACCCAGTCGAGATCGATGAAATCGTGGTCGGGGGTTTCCCATCGCTCTCGTCGGTAAGCGACGGCCGGGCGCCGTGCGAACAGCGCGGGCACGATGGTCTGGGCATGGCTGTTCGGCAGCCAGCGCGGTGCGCGATAGCGCGATGAATCGTCGTTGGGGGCCGGGGCCCCGGTCAGCGGCGAGGTGGGCGGAGAAGCCGTACTCATGATCGCCCCGCTAATGCGTTGCTTCGTTCTTCGTCAGTGCAGCGGACCCTGCCCGTGACGGATCTTCGCGGCGAACTGTCCGGCCGCCTGTTCGGGAATCGGGCTCGCGTGAATATGCGCGATGCGCCACTCGCCGCGCTCGTGAATCATCACGTACGTGGCGAAAACCATGTCGGGTTCGGCCGTCAGGTCGGCCTGCTGATGCGCTTCGGCGATCGTATAGACGACCGTGCCGAGGCTGTCGTACACGCGGATGTCGAGCGGCTCGATCGTCACGGGGCGCGTGGCGAGCCGGTTGGCGAGCCCGCTGCGGATCTGGTCGAGGCCGTGCAGATGCTCGCCGTCCGCCCATACGCAGCTGGCGAAATCCTCGTCGATCCACAATCCCAGCAGCGCGTCGAGATTGGCATCGGCGACGGCCTGGTAGTAGGCGTTCAGCGTATCGGCGGCGGCTTCGAAGAGGCGGGCAAAACGTGGCATCGGGGTTATCTCTCGCGCGCGTCGCGCGCCGTATTCAGCACGGCGGCCCGGATGGAGCCGCCGTACACCGGTGAATCGGATTGCCCGGCGCGTCGTGCGACGCTGCCGGCCAGGGTCAGCGTTGCCCGACGAGCATGCCGCGCAAATCGCCGAATACCTGCTCGGGACCGAGTTCGCGCAGGCACTTCAGGTGGCCGAGCGGGCACTCGCGTTCGAAGCAGGGACTGCATTCGAGATGAAGCCATTGTACCTTCGCCAGGTCCGACAGCGGAGGGGTGTGGCGCGGATCCGTCGAGCCGTACAGCGCGACGAGCGGCCGGCGCAGCGCGGCGGCGACGTGCATCAGCCCCGAATCGTTGGTGACCACCGCGTTCGCACGCGCGATCAGCGCGCATGCCTCCGACAGCGACGTCTGCCCGCACAGGTTGCGCACGTTCGGCGCGTGGTCGGCGATCGCCTGCGCGGCCGCGGCGTCCTTCTGCGAGCCGAGCGCGACGATCTGCGTGTACGGGAACGACTGATGGACGATGGTGGCGAGCGACGCGAAGTGCTCGGGCGGCCAGCGCTTGGCCGGGCCGTATTCCGCGCCCGGGCAGAACACGACGAGCGGCTTGCGCGTATCGAGGTTGAAGCGCGCGGACACGCGCGCCGTCTCGTTCAGGTCCGCGTCGAGGCGCGGCGCGGGCAGCGTCTTCATCGACTCGGGCAGCTTCGCGCCCGGCGCGTACGCAAGCGCCGCGTAGTGGGTCGTCATCGGCGGCCGCTCGCCCGACTTGGTCGGGTTCGCGTGCCGCACGTTCAGCAGCCCATAGCGGTGCTCGCCCGTGTAGCCGATCCGCAGCGGGATGTTCGCGAGCCACGGGATCACCGCGGACTTCAGCGAATTCGGCAGCACGTACGCCGCGTCGTAGCCGACGTCGCGCAGGTCGCTCGCGAGCTGCCAGCGGCGCAGCAGCTGCAGCTTGCCGTGCGCGAGATCGGTCGCGTAGACATCGTGGATCTCGGGCATCCGATCGAGCACGGGCGCGACCCACGAGGGCGCGACGGCATCGATCGCGATGCGGGGATGGAGTTTCTTCAGCAGCGCAAAAAGCGGCTGCGCCATCAATGCGTCACCGATCCAGTTCGGTGCGATAACCAGCGCTCGACGCATCAGGTCGACTTCCGATGTCTTGATGAAGCGCGGCGCCCAGGCGCCGCGTTCGGGTTGCCAGAATGGAGAACGGCGGCGCGCCGGAAGCCCGGCTGCGCCGCGTTGGGTCGGCGGGCCTGCAAGCCTGCAGGCCCGGCCGCCGGGGCTCAGTGGCCCTTGACGACCTCGCCGTCGCGCAGCTTGTAGCGCGTGCCGCAGTACGGGCAGCGTGCTTCGCCGTGCGAGACGTCGATGAAGACGCGCGGGTGCGCGCTCCAGCGCGCCATGGCCGGGTTCGGGCAGTACGCGGGAAGATCCTTGGCCGTCAGCTCGACCAGCGGCATTTCCTTGATTTCACTCATGGGACTTTCTCTTATCACTCTTTTGTGGGGCGGTCGGTGGCGCGGCGCGCTCAGACCTTCGTCAGCCAGTGCGCGTACTTCGCGTTCTTGCCCGACACGATATCGAAAAACGCCGACTGGAGCTTTTCCGTGACGGGGCCGCGCGCGCCGCTGCCGATCGTGCGGTTGTCGAGTTCGCGGATCGGCGTGACTTCAGCGGCCGTGCCGGTGAAGAACGCCTCGTCGGCCGTGTAGACCTCGTCGCGCGTGATGCGCTTCTCGATCACCTCGATGCCGGCGTCCTTCGCGAGCGTGATGACCGTGTCGCGCGTGATGCCGTCGAGGCACGACGACAGGTCGGGCGTGTACAGCTTGCCGTTGTTCACGAGGAAGAAGTTTTCGCCGGAGCCTTCCGACACGTAGCCGTCGACGTCGAGCAGCAGCGCCTCGTCGTAGCCGTCGGCCGTTGCTTCCTGGTTCGCCAGGATCGAGTTCACGTACCAGCCCGACGCCTTCGCGCGGACCATCGACACGTTCACGTGGTGGCGCGTGAACGACGACGTCTTCACGCGGATGCCCTTCGCGAGGCCTTCCTCGCCGAGGTACGCGCCCCACGGCCAGGCGGCGATCGCGACGTGGATCGTGTTGCCCTTCGCGGCCACGCCGAGCTTTTCCGAGCCGACCCAGATGATCGGGCGCAGGTAGCACGACTCGAGCTTGTTCTCGCGCACGACTTCCAGCTGCGCGGCTTCGAGCGTTTCGCGGTCGAACGGCACGTCCATCTGGAAGATCTTCGCCGAATTCAGCAGACGTTTCGTGTGTTCGTACAGGCGGAAGATCGCGGTGCTGCCGTCAGCCGACTTGTACGCGCGGACGCCCTCGAAGACACCCATGCCGTAGTGCAGCGTGTGGGTCAGGACGTGGATCTTGGCGTCGCGCCAGTCGATCAGCTTGCCGTCCATCCAGATCTTGCCGTCGCGGTCGGCCATTGACATAGGATTCTCCTGGGAAGCAGTTGTACAGCGGGTTGTATGCAGCGTTGAGCCGGAAAGACGCTTATTTTAGCGTCATTTGCCGGCGATCCGGTCGGTCGGCACGGGGCCGGCGCTATAATCGCCCGGTACCGATTCCAATAACGACGGGTCGTACCGGCAGGAGGCGCCGGCGGCCCGACGAACCGCCCGCCGCGGCCCGCTTCCCATGCTCGCTCGATTGTCCGCCACCGACCGCTTCGCGCTGATCCAGGGCGCGCGCGACTATTCCCCGACGCTGATGGCGATTCTCTCGTGGGGGCTCGTCACCGGCATCGCGATGAGCAAGTCGGTCATGACACTCGCGCAGGCGAGCGCGATGTCGCTGCTGGTCTACGCGGGCTCGTCGCAGCTCGCGGTGCTGCCGCTCCTCGCGGCGAAGCTGCCGATCTGGACCATCCTGCTCACGGCCGCGATGGTCAACACGCGCTTCGTGATCTTCAGCGCCGGGCTTGCGCCCCATTTTTCCTACCTGCCGCTGTGGCGGCGCCTGGCGATCGGCTATTTCAACGGCGACGTGATCTACCTGCTGTTCCAGAAACAGGGCTTCGCCTACGGTCGCGTGCCCGGCAAGGAAGCGTATTTCTGGGGGATGGCGCTCGCGAGCTGGCTGTCGTGGCAGGTGTCGTCGCTCGCCGGCATCCTGCTCGCGAGCTTCTTCCCTGCGAGCTGGGGGCTGGAGCTGGCCGGCACGCTCGCGCTGATCCCGATCATGGTGTCGGCCGTCGCGAACCGCTCGACGCTCGCGGCCGTCGCGGTCGCGGGCATCGTGGCGCTGGTCGCGTTCGACCTGCCGTACCGGCTCGCGCTGCCGCTCGCGGTGCTCGCCGCGCTCGCGGCCGGCTGCACGGCCGACTTCTTCGTCGAACGGGCCGACTGGCGGCGCATCCGCACCGAAACCGTGCACGAGAAGGAGATCGAATGAGCGCGACGGAGATCTGGATCGTCATCATCGGGATGACGATCGTCACGGCGGTCACGCGCGCGCTGTTCCTGATCGGCGGCGAGCGCACCGTGCTGCCCGAACGCGCGCAGCGCGCGCTGCGCTACGCGCCGGCGGCCGCGCTCGTCGCCGTCGTGCTGCCCGACGTGCTCGAAACGCCGGCCGGGCTGTCGTTCGCGCTGTCCAACCATCCGTTCTACGCGGCGCTCGCCGGCCTCGGCTGGTTTTTGTGGCGCCGCAGCATGCTCGGCACGATCGTCGTCGGGATGCTCGTGTTCACCGCGCTGCGCGTGATCTTCTGATGAGCCGCCGTTCAGGCCCGCCGGGCTCCGGCCGCTCGTGCAGGTGCATTGCTGCGTTGCGGCAATGTGTCCGTTTCCGCGCGCGATCCCAAATAGGCGGAATTCGCCGCCGCACGGGTCAGTCTGCCAGGTGGATCGGCTAGAATGCCCGTTCGAGATTTTTTACCCGTGCGCGTCATGCGAACCGCCAGCCACGGCCGCATCCGGCGCCCTTTCGCGGCAGCCCGCGCACGTCCAGCGTGAACCCCCTTTCCCCATCCACTACTTCAATCTGTTCAACATGAGCCAAGTCAAGCGTCTTACCGACCTGATCGCCGCCGGCCAGCTCGCCGGCAAGCGGGTATTCATCCGCGCCGACCTGAACGTCCCGCAGGACGACCAGGGCAACATCACCGAGGACACGCGCGTGCGCGCGTCCGTGCCGGCCATCCAGGCCGCGCTCGACGCCGGCGCGGCCGTGATGGTCACGTCGCACCTGGGCCGCCCGACCGAAGGCGAATTCAAGCCGGAAGATTCGCTCGCGCCGGTCGCGAAGCGCCTCGCCGAGCTGCTCGGCCGTGACGTGCCGCTCGTCTCGAACTGGGTCGAGAACGGCGTGAACGTCGCGCCGGGGCAGGTCGTGCTGCTCGAGAACTGCCGCGTGAACAAGGGCGAGAAGAAGAATTCGGACGAGCTCGCGCAGAAGATAGCGAAGCTCTGCGACGTGTACGTGAACGACGCGTTCGGCACCGCGCACCGCGCGGAAGCGACCACGCACGGGATCGCGAAGTACGCGCCCGTCGCGTGCGCGGGCCCGCTGCTGGCCGCCGAACTCGACGCGCTCGGCAAGGCGCTCGGCAACCCGGCGCGCCCGCTGGTGGCGATCGTCGCCGGCTCGAAGGTGTCGACCAAGCTGACCATCCTGAAGTCGCTGGCCGGCAAGGTCGACCAGCTGATCGTCGGCGGCGGCATCGCGAACACGTTCATGCTCGCGGCCGGCCTGTCGATCGGCAAGTCGCTCGCGGAAGCCGATCTCGTCGCGGAAGCGAAGGCGATCATCGATGAAGCGCGCGAGCGCGGCGCGTCGGTGCCGATCCCGACCGACGTCGTCACGGCCAAGGAATTCTCGCCGACGGCCGCGGCCACGGTGAAGCAGGTCGCCGACATCGAAGCGGACGACATGATCCTCGACATCGGCCCCGATACGGCGAAGGCGCTCGCGAGCCAGCTCGAGAAGGCCGGCACGATCGTGTGGAACGGCCCGGTCGGCGTGTTCGAGTTCGACCAGTTCGGCAACGGCACCAGGACGCTCGCGGAAGCGATCGCCAAATCGTCCGCGTTCTCGATCGCGGGCGGCGGCGACACGCTCGCGGCCATCGCGAAGTACGGCATCCACGACCAGGTCAGCTACATCTCGACGGGCGGCGGCGCCTTCCTCGAGTTCCTCGAGGGGAAGAAGCTGCCGGCGGTGGAAGTGCTCGAAACGCGGGCGGCCTGAGCGTGGCGGCGCGCGCAGGGGTGACGAAGGCCGCGCGCTCCGCGAAAGCGGAGCAGCCGGCCGGCGCGGGCAAGCGCAAACGCGCGCCCGC
>NZ_ASSI01000258.1:0-15513 GCF_000466765.1 Burkholderia sp. AU4i
GCGCGGTGTCGGCGACGCGTGCGAGCAGCGCCGCATCCGCGCGCACGCCGAGCCGCCGCGCGAGCGGGCGCGCGATCGCCCACGCCTGGTTGTAGCCGCGCGCGACGAGCCGCCGGTGCGACAGCGGCACCGGCGCCACCAGGTCGAAGCCGCCGGCGCCGGGCGTATCGTCGATCAGCCGTGCGAGCCGTGCCGCGAATTCGGTGCCGAGCGCGAGTTGCCGGTGAAACTTCAGGCCGCGCGCGAGCCCGTCGAGCGGCGCGCGGTAATCCGCCAGCGCGAGCGTCGCATCGAACGGCGGCGGTGCCGCACGGCACGCGTCGCAACGGTACGCGGCCGCGCTGCCGGCGTGAGCCCCGCGGGCCCGGTACGAACGCGGTTGCCCGATGCCCAGCGGTATCGCGCAGACGCCGCAGCGCAGCCGCGCTTCGTTCCAGTACGCGGCGTCGCAGGCGATGCAAATCATCGTGTGTGACAAATTGCCGCACAGTGCGCAGCGATTCGGCAGCGCGACCGCGGCGACGCGCGCGGCCAGCGCGCGAACCTGCGACAAAGCGACGCGCATCGTGCGCCGGGCGGAACTGCGGATCATCGCAACACTCCTGACACCCCGCCTCAATGAAGCCTGCGGGGCGAGCGAGTATACTTCGGGCTCTTCGCCAGTGTGCCCGACATGTCCCCAGCTTCGACTTCAACCGGCCGTCCGGCCAATGACGCAAGGCGCCTGCGGCGGATCTTCGACCGCCGCGCCGCCACGTTCGACGCGGTCGCGTTCCTGCCGCGCGAGATCGCGCAGCGGATGAACGAGCGCCTCGAATACATCAAGGTCAGCCCCGCGGCCGTGCTGGACGCGGGCTGCGGCCCCGGGGACGACCTGCCGGCGCTGCGCGCGCGCTTTCCGGAGGCACCCGTATTCGGCGTCGACCTGTCCGGCGCGATGCTCGCGCGAGCCGGTCAGCGCGAGGTCGAGCAGACGAGCTGGCGCCGCTGGCTGCCGGCCTCGCTCGGCCGTGCGCTCGGCCAGCGCGGCCCCCGCGTCGCCCAGGCCGACTTCGCCGCGCTGCCGTTCCCGGGCGGCGCGTTCGACCTGATCTGGTCGAATCTCGCGCTCCACTGGCATTCGCGTCCGGACACGGTGCTGCCCGAATGGCAGCGCGTGCTGCGCGTGAACGGGCTGCTGATGTTCAGCACGCTCGGCCCCGATACGCTGCGCGAACTGCGCGCGGCCTGCGCGGATGCGGAAGCGGCGCTCGGCATCGTGCCGTCCGCCGCGCGCGTGATCGATTTCGTCGACATGCACGACCTCGGCGACATGCTCGTCGAGAGCGGCTTCGAGATTCCCGTGATGGATCAGGAAGTGCTGACCGTCACCTACAAGACCCCCGATTCCCTGCTGGCCGACGTGCGCCGCTGGGGCGCCTATCCGTTCGAGCGCGAGGCGCCGCAGCGCGCGACCCGGCGCTTTCGCGCGGCGCTCGGCGACGCGCTGGAGGCGCGCCGGCGCGCGGACGGCACGATCGCCCTGACGTTCGAAGTGATCTACGGCCACGCGTGGAAGGCCGTGCCGCGCACGACCGCCGAGGGGCACGGGATCGTGCGCATCGAGGACATCGGAAAGGGGCGTCCGAAGAATCGGTAGAGCGGTAAAGAGGGGTTTTGTTATGTCTGAAATTAGCGGCGCAAAGCGGGGTCGAATTGGCGCCTGAAATGGCCGGAAAGCTTGTCGCGCTTGGCTTGCGGGGCGATAGCCGCTTGCTTGTGGATGCCATTGAACCCGCCTATAATGCGTCAGCTTGTCGTCCCGGGGTCCCCGCAATACGGGGCGACGAGTCCGATGCAGGCATGCATCGCATGCCATTCGCGTGAGGCGGCGATGGAAGCAGCGAGGGTTTTGGCGGAGACGACGAACGGCGAGCCGGTCCTCGAAGACTGGCTGATGAAACGCAACTGTTCGGCGTCGCCGCGCCAGTTCGTGCTGTTTTACGCGTCGCTCGCGGGCTTCTCGCTGGTGATCGCGACATTGCTGATGTGGCGGGGGGCCTGGCTCGTCATGCCCTTCACCGGAATCGAGTTGCTGGCGGTGGGTGTCGCATTTGCGATCTATGCTCGCCATGCGGTCGATTACGAGCGCATCAGGCTGTATCCGCACCGGCTCGTGATCGAGCGGATGGATGCGGAGCGGCTCACGCAGATCGAATTCAACCCGCGCTGGGTGCGGGTCGAGCCGGGTGCGACGCCACGCGATCCGATTCGGCTGGTATCGCGCGGGCAGACCGTCGTAATCGGGCAGCATCTCGCGCAGTACAAGCGTGCGCAGTTCGCCGACGAACTGCGTGCATCGCTCAGGCGCTGCGGCTGACGAGGCGCGGGCACTGGCCGGAAACGGGCCGGGGGCTTGCGACGGGGGAGGGTTTGAATGGAAATTTTGGGTAAGGATGCTATGAAAACAATCAAGCGAGCCCTCACGGGCGTGCTGGCATGCAGCGGATTGCTCTTTGCCGGTGCCGCCCTGGCGGTCGGTGATAGCCCGGGCGGCCCCCGCGTCAACGAGATCAACTTTCAGCCGCCGGTCACGAAAATCGCCGAGGAGCTCTACGATCTCCACACGATGATGCTGATCCTGTGTACGGTGATCTTCGTCGGCGTGTTCGGTGTGATGTTCTATTCGATCTTCGCGCACCGCAAATCCAAGGGCCACAAGGCCGCCAATTTCCATGAAAGCACGACCGTCGAGATCATCTGGACGATCGTGCCGTTCGTCATCGTCGTGCTGATGGCGCTGCCGGCGACGAAGGCCGTCGTCGCGATGAAGGACACGACCAACGCCGATCTCACGATCAAGGTCACCGGCTACCAGTGGAAGTGGGGCTACGACTACGTGAAGGGCCCGGGCGAGGGCATCGGCTTCCTGTCGACGCTGTCCACCCCGCGTGACGAAGTGATGGGCAAGAAGCCGATCACCGACACCTACCTGCAGGAAGTCGACAACCCGCTCGTCGTGCCGGTCAACAAGAAGATCCGCATCATCACGACCGCGAACGACGTCGTCCACTCGTGGTACGTGCCCGCGTTCGGCGTGAAGCAGGATGCGATCCCCGGCTTCGTGCGCGACACGTGGTTCAAGGCCGACAAGGTCGGTACGTTCCGCGGTTTCTGTACCGAGCTGTGCGGCAAGGAACACGCGTACATGCCGGTCGTCGTCGAAGTCCTGTCGGACGACGACTACGCGAAGTGGGTCACCGCGCAGAAGGCCAAGCTGGCCGGCGCCGCAGTCGATCCGAACAAGGTCTACACGATGGCCGAACTCGTCGCGCACGGCGAGGAAGTCTACAAGGCGAACTGCGCGGCCTGCCACCAGGTGAGCGGCAAGGGCCTCGGCGCATTCCCGGCCATGGACGGCAGCCCGATCGTGAACGGCCCGATCGCCGGCCACGTCGAGCGCGTGCTGCACGGCAAGGGCGCGATGCCGTCGTGGGCGTCGCTGTCGGATCTCGACATCGCTTCGGTCATCACGTACGAACGCAACTCGTGGGGCAACCACAAGAACGACCTGCTGCAGCCGAAGCAAGTGGCCGACGCGCGTAACGGCAAGATGCCGGAAGACGCGGCGGGCGCGGCAGCGGCAGAGGCAGCTTCGGCACCGGCGCAAGCCGCGTCGGGCGCCGCTGAACAGCCGGCGGCGGCAGCGGCATCGGCCGCGCTGTCGACGATCTACTTCGAGACGGGCAAGAGCGTGCTGCCTGCCGACGCGAAAGCGGCGATCGCCGCCGCGGCCGACTATGCGAAGGCACATCCGGACGCGAAGCTCGCGCTGTCGGGCTTCACCGACAAGACGGGCTCGGCCGACGCGAACGCCGAACTGGCGAAGCATCGCGCGCAAGCCGTGCGCGACGCGCTGAAGGCAGCAGGCGTGGCGGAAGACCACATTATTCTCAAAAAGCCGGAAACGATCACGGGCGGGGCGGACGCGAAGGAAGCCCGGCGTGTCGAGATCGGGCCGGCGGCTTGACGTGTCGCTGAGTTAGTCGACGTATTCGCATTAGGAGATTCTCATGTCTAGCATCGGGCACGACGTAGCCGCGGACCACGCGCACGACGACCACGCGCACGAAATGCCGCACGGCTGGCGGCGCTGGCTGTTCGCCACCAACCACAAGGACATCGGTACGCTGTACCTGCTGTTCTCGTTCATCATGTTCCTGTCGGGCGGCGTGATGGCCCTCGGCATCCGGGCTGAGCTGTTCGAGCCGGGCCTGCAGATCATGCGTCCGGAGTTCTTCAACGAACTCACGACGATGCACGGCCTGATCATGGTGTTCGGCGCGATCATGCCGGCGTTCGTCGGCTTCGCGAACTGGATGATTCCGCTGCAGATCGGCGCATCCGACATGGCGTTCGCGCGGATGAACAACTTCAGCTTCTGGCTGCTGCCGGTCGCTGCCGTGCTGCTGGTCGGTTCGTTCTTCGCGCCGGGCGGCGCGACGGCCGCCGGCTGGACGCTGTACGCGCCGCTGTCGACGCAGATGGGCCCGGGCATGGACTTCGCGATCTTCGCGGTGCACATCATGGGTGCGTCGTCGATCATGGGCGGGATCAACATCGTCGTGACGATCCTGAACATGCGCGCACCGGGCATGACGCTGATGAAGATGCCGATGTTCGCATGGACGTGGCTGATCACGGCGTACCTGCTGATCGCGGTGATGCCGGTTCTGGCGGGCGCGATCACGATGGTGCTGTTCGACCGTCACTTCGGCACGTCGTTCTTCAACGCGGCAGGCGGCGGCGACCCGGTGATGTACCAGCACATCTTCTGGTTCTTCGGCCACCCCGAGGTGTACATCATGATTCTGCCGGCGTTCGGGATCGTGTCGCAGGTGATCCCGGCGTTCGCACGCAAGACGCTGTTCGGCTATAGCTCGATGGTGTACGCGACGGCTTCGATCGCGATCCTGTCGTTCATGGTCTGGGCGCACCACATGTTCGCAACGGGCATGCCGGTCACCGGCCAGCTGTTCTTCATGTACGCGACGATGCTGATCGCGGTGCCGACGGGCGTGAAGGTGTTCAACTGGCTCGCGACGATGTGGCGCGGCTCGATGACCTTCGAAACCCCGATGCTGTTCGCGATCGGCTTCCTGTTCGTGTTCACGTTCGGCGGCCTCACGGGCCTGATGCTTGCGATGGCGCCGCTCGACATCCAGTATCACGGCACCTACTTCGTGGTCGCGCACTTCCACTACGTGCTGGTGGCCGGCTCGCTGTTCGCGCTGTTCTCGGGCTGGTACTACTGGGCGCCGAAGTGGACGGGCTGGATGTACAACGAGACGCGCGGCAAGATCCACTTCTGGGCGTCGATGATCTTCTTCAACCTGACGTTCTTCCCGATGCACTTCGTCGGTCTCGCCGGCATGCCGCGTCGTTATGCGGACTACCCGGCGCAGTTCACGGACTTCAACCAGGTCGCAACGATCGGCGCATTCGGCTTCGGCCTCGCGCAGGTGTACTTCCTGTTCGCGGTCGCGCTGCCGGCCTACCGTGGCGGCGGCGAGCTGGAAAAGGCGTCGGACAAGCCGTGGGACGGCGCGACGGGCCTCGAGTGGACGGTGCCGAGCCCGGCTCCCTTCCATACGTTCGAGCAACCGCCGCACGTCGAATAAGTTTCACCCTGCGCTCCGCCGTTGCCTGCCGCGCAGGCAGGCGCGGCGGGCGCGGAATTGAAATGTCAGCGAAGTTTCAGATGAACCGGAATCCACAACAAAGACGAACGCCCGAGCAGATCCGCGCGGGCAACAAGCGGCTCGGCCTCATCCTGCTCGTCATCGCCGCCGTTTTTTTTGTGGGTGTCGTGATCAAGCAGTGGTGGCTGTCCACTCACTGATGCAGCAACAGACGCAGTAGCGAGGAAGTTGTCGTATGTCGAAGCCGGAAGAGGGCGCCGTCGATCGCGCGTTCAATCGTTCGATGCTGGTGAAGCTCTTCGTCGTGGCCGGGCTGATGTTCGGTTTCGGCTTCGCGCTGATCCCGATGTACCGGGCGATCTGCCAGATCACCGGCATCAACAACCTGGTGCAGCGCGATGTGAGCGAGCGCGAGGTGAAGAATTCGCAGGTCGACACCAGCCGCACGGTGTCGGTCGAGTTCGACGCGAATGCGCGCGGCCCGCTCGGTTTCAAGCCGGAGCACAACAGCCTCGACGTGCATCCGGGGGAGCTGACGACGATCGTGTACGACGTGACGAACGGGCAGGGCAGGCCGGTCGTTGCACAGGCGATTCCGAGCTACGCGCCGAAGCAGGCGACGGAGTTCTTCAAGAAGATCGAGTGCTTTTGCTTTACGCAGCAGACGCTGGCCGCGAACGAATCGCGCAAGATGCCGGTGGTGTTCGTGATCGATCCGAAACTGCCGAAGGACGTGAAGACGATCACGCTGTCTTACACGTTCTTCGAGCTGAATACGCCGGCCACGCCGGCGCCGGCGCCGGGCAAGACCGCGGCGCAGGGCGCGGCGAAGCCGGACGCATGACGACGGAGGCGGGGCGATGACGGAGGTCAAGCGGGGCGGGTCGTTCGGTCAGGCGCTGAAGGCCGTGCTGTGGTCGTTCTTCGGGGTGCGCAAGCGGCGCGACCTGGAGGCCGACGCGACGCAGCTGAATCCGCTGCACGTGCTGATCGTCGCGTTGCTGGCGGCCGGTGTGTTCATCGGCGTGCTGATCCTGATCGTGCGTGCCGTCGTGGGCTGAGGTGCGCGGCTAGCGGCTAGCGGCCCACGGTCACGAAAGAATGCAGTGCGCGGCGCCACGGCGCCGCGTGCAGGAAAGAGCGGTGGCGGTCACGCCGCGCAAGAAATAAAGCCGGAGCGGTTTCCGGTACACAAATTGGACAGAAGTGGAGAATCAAGCATGAGCGGTCAAAACCAGACCCCGTACTATTTCGTGCCGCATCCGTCGCACCATCCGATCAGTGCGGCCACCGGCCTGCTGGTCATGCTCGGATCGGCGGCGCTGTGGATCAACGGTCACGACTGGGCGCCGTTTACGGCACTGCTCGGCCTGCTGTGGTTGCTCTTCACGCTGTATCACTGGTTCGGCGACGCGATCGCCGAGTCGGAAGGCGGTCATTACGGCAAGAACGTCGACAAGTCGTACCGCTGGAGCATGAGCTGGTTCATCTTCTCGGAAGTCATGTTCTTCGGCGCGTTCTTCGGCGCGCTGTTCTATGCACGTGAAATCGCGCTGCACCAACTCGGCAGCCTCGACTACAAGCTGATCTGGCCGGATTTCTCCGCCGTGTGGCCGAACGAAGGCCCGGCAGCACTCGCCGGTCACTTCAAGACGATGGGCCCGTGGCCGATCCCGACGCTGAACACCGCGTTCCTGCTGTCGTCGGGCGTGACGCTGACGATCTCGCACCACGCGCTGCGTGACGACCATCGCAAGAAGGCGATCGCATGGCTGGCCGCGACGCTCGTGTTCGGTATCTGCTTCCTGTTCCTGCAGGGCTTCGAGTACTACCACGCGTACAACGAACTGAACCTGACGCTGAACTCGGGCGTGTACGGTTCGACGTTCTTCCTGCTGACGGGCTTCCACGGTTTCCACGTGTTCCTCGGCGGCACGATGCTCGCGGTGGTGCTGGTGCGGATGATCCGCGGCCACTTCAAGCCCGATCATCACTTCGCATTCGAAGGCGCCGCCTGGTACTGGCACTTCGTCGACGTCGTCTGGCTCGGCCTGTACGTCGTCGTCTACTGGCTGTAAATGGAAAAACGGCCCGCGCAGCAATGCGCGGGCCGTTTTCATTGGTGTCGTGGGCGCGGCAGCGAAGCTGCGAGCGACACCACCCTGGCGCCGCCGCGACTCAGTCAGGCGGCGCTTTTGCTTGGTGGCGCGGCCGTGCGGCGAAATGTCACAGCGGCGGCCACGGCAGCGGCATCAACGCCCGATCGGCAGGCCGGTCGAATGGATCCAGCCCATCCAGTTCGCGATCAGGATGAGCAGGAACAGCGAGACCGACAGCCCGACGCGGGTGGCGAGCGACCAGACCATGCGTTTCGTGTGGCCGCGGTCGTGCATCATGAAGTAGAGCGCCGAGCCCATGCTGGCAATGATGAGGACGAAGGCGATGGGAACGAGTATGTGCATGACACGAACCGGACGACGGCAATTCGGAAGGAAGAGGATAATTATCGCACTTCGCATTCCGGCACATGCCGGGCGGGCCGCATGATGAAGATTCGCTGGCTGCCTGCGCTGCTGATTCTCGTCGTCGTCGCGGTCACGATCCGTCTCGGTTTCTGGCAGCGCGACCGCGCGCACCAGAAGGAAGCGCTGCAGGCGAGCATCGAGCGCTACGAGCAGGCGGCGCCCGTCGACGTCGGCGCGCAGCCGATGCCGCTCGCGTCGATCGAGTTTCACCGCGTGCGGGCGAAGGGTCGTTTCCTGCCTGAACAGGCGGTGTTCCTCGACAATCGGCCGTATAACGACCAGCCGGGTTTTTACGTCGTGATGCCGTTTAAACTCACGGGCGGCGGCGTCGTGCTCGTGAACCGCGGCTGGCTGCCGCGCAATATCGCCGATCGCACGGCGATCGAGCCGTTCGCGACGCCGGCGGGCGACGTCGAGATCGTGGGCATCGCGCGTGCCGACGCGTCGCGTGCGTTCGAGCTCGGCGAAGGCGGGTCGGCGGCGCACCAGAAGATCCGGCAGAACCTGGACGTCGCCGCGTATGCGAAGGAAACCGGGCTGCCGCTGCAGCCGTTCGTGATCCAGCAGACGAGCGACGACGGCGACAAGCTCGTGCGCGACTGGCCGGCGGCGACGACCGGCGTCGAGCGCAATTACGGTTACATGTTTCAGTGGTGGGCGATGGCGGCGGCCGCGCTCGGCTTCGGCCTGTACGCCGCGCGGCGTGCGGCGAAGAAGTCGTCCGGCGCGTGAGCGCCATGCCAGGACGCGGCGCCGGCGCCGCGGGTTCGTTTCGAGAGGTCTGATTTGTCCATGCAATCTTCCCGTCAGGGTTCGGCCGCTGCGCCGATGTCGCCGGCGGCCCGCAAGCGCGGCCGCTGGATGCTCGTGCTGCTGGGTCTCGTGTGCGCGGCACCGATGATCGCGTCGTACTTCACCTATTACGTGATCAAGCCGAAGGGCGGCTCGACGAACTACGGCACGCTGATCGAGCCGCAGCGTCCGATCCCCGCGGATCTGCAGGTGACCGACGAAACCGGCAAGACCGTGCCGCTGTCGTCGCTGCGCGGCGTGTGGCTGTTCG
Organism: Burkholderia sp. AU4i; assembly: GCF_000466765.1. NCBI lineage: Bacteria > Pseudomonadati > Pseudomonadota > Betaproteobacteria > Burkholderiales > Burkholderiaceae > Burkholderia > Burkholderia sp. AU4i. The sequence goes on from NZ_ASSI01000258.1 coordinate 9,270, forward strand.
TGATGACCGACCGCAGCGCGTGTGACGACGCATGCGCGCAGAAGCTCTATTTCATGCGCCAGATCCGCGTCACGCAGGCAGGCGAGCGGCACCGGATCACGATGGTGTGGCTGCGCAGCGATGCGGGCGCGATGCCGCAGAAGGTGCTCGACGCGTATCCCGACACGCGCCGCCTCGTCGCCGATCCAGCCGCGGTGGCCGCATGGCTGCCGGCCGATGCCGGCACGAAGGACAGCGACCACCTCTACTTGGTCGACCCGAACGGCAACCTGATGATGCGTTTCCCGAAGGATCCGAACCCCAGCAAGATCAAGTCGGACGTGACGAAGCTGCTGAAGTGGTCGAGCATCGGCTAAGGCAAGACGAGAGGCAAAGAACCGATGTCGTATCTACTGCAACTCGGCCTGATCGGCCTGTGCATCGCGCTGCTGCCGCTGTCGTACGTGTGGGTGAAGGCCGACGACAACAAGTTTCGCAAGCTGGTGTGGATCACCACCTTCCTGACGCTCGACCTCGTGATGTTCGGCGGCTTCACGCGGCTGACCGACTCGGGGCTCGGCTGCCCTGACTGGCCGGGCTGCTACGGCACGTCGTCGCCGTTCATCGCGCACGCCGCGATCACTGCCGCGCATCAGGCGATGCCGACGGGCCCCGTCAGCATGACGAAGGCGTGGATCGAGATGATCCACCGCTATTTCGCAATGGCGATCGGCGTGCTGATCATCGCGCAGGTCGTGATCGCGTGGTCCGCGAGGCTGCGCCGCCGCCCGCTGCACGTGTCGCCGTGGTGGCCGACGAGCCTGCTGCTGCTGATCCTCGTGCAGGGCGCGTTCGGCGCGTGGACGGTCACGATGAAGCTGCAGCCGGTGATCGTCACGATTCACCTGCTGCTCGGCCTGACGCTGCTCGGCACGCTCGGGTGGCTTGCGGCGCGGCAGACGCCGCTGCCGTCGTACGATCCGGAAGCCGGCCGCTATCGCGCGGCCGCGCTCGCGGCGCTCGTGCTGCTGGTCGTGCAGATCGCGCTCGGCGGCTGGGTGAGCACCAACTACGCGGTGCTCGCATGCACCGACTTCCCGACCTGCAACGGCCAGTGGATTCCGCCGATGGACTTCCAGCACGGCTTCCACCTGTGGCGCGCGCTCGGGATGACGAAGGACGGCGACGCGATCACGCAGGACGCGCTGGTCGCGATCCACTGGACGCACCGCACGTTCGCGTTCGTCGTGGTCGCGTATCTGGTTGCGTTCGCGCTGAAGATGCGCCGCTTCGAATCGCTGCGGCGGCCCGCGAACGGCGTGCTGCTGGTCGTCCTGCTGCAGTTCGTGACGGGCCTGACCAACATCGTGCTGCAGTGGCCGCTGCCGGTCGCCGTCGCGCACAACGGCGGGGCCGCGATCCTGCTGCTGCTCGTCGTCATGTTAAACTTTCGCATCCTTTCAAGCCGCCCCGGCCGTGTCGCGCAGCCTGCGCGCGACGCCGCCCCGGCGTGACCGCCCCCATGCAAAGCACCCTCTCCCAATCGCCCGGTAGCCGCTTTTCCCAGTACATGGCGCTGACGAAGCCGCGTGTCACGCAGCTCGCGGTGTTCTGCGCGGTGATCGGCATGTTCCTCGCGACGCCGGGCATGGTGCCGTGGCACGTGCTGATCGGCGGTACGGTCGGCATCTGGCTGCTGGCCGGCGCGGCGTTCGCGATCAACTGCCTCGTCGAACAGAAGATCGACGCGATGATGCGTCGTACCGCGTGGCGCCCGTCCGCGCGCGGCGAGATCACGACGCCGCAGATCCTGCTGTTCTCGGCCGTGCTCGGCAGCGTCGGCGCATGGACGCTCTATACGTTCACGAACCCGCTGACGATGTGGCTGACGATCGCCACCTTCGTCGGTTATGCGGTGATCTACACGCTGCTGCTCAAGCCGATGACGCCGCAGAACATCGTGATCGGTGGCGCGTCGGGTGCGATGCCGCCGGCGCTCGGGTGGGCCGCGGTCACCGGCGCGGTGCCGGGCGACGCGTGGATCCTCGTGCTGATCATCTTCGTGTGGACGCCGCCGCATTTCTGGGTGCTCGCGCTGTATCGCCGCAAGGATTACGAAAACGCGGGGCTGCCGATGCTGCCCGTCACGCACGGCGAGAAGTTCACGCGGCTGCACATCCTGCTGTACACGGTGATCCTGTTCGCGGTCACGCTGATGCCGTTCATCTCCGGGATGAGCGGGGCCGTCTACCTGACGAGCGCGGTGCTGCTCGGCGCGGTGTTCCTCGCGTATGCGTGGAAGATCCATCGCGACTATTCGGACGAACTCGCCCGCAAGGCCTTCCGCTACTCGATCGTCTACCTGTCGCTGCTGTTTGCCGCGCTGCTCGTCGATCACTATGCACGCCCGCTGCTCGGCGTGTAACCGCACGGTTTGAACGCAATGCTCCAATCACGGTTCGGGCGCCGCGCGCGCCAAGGCTGGATGCTCGCATGCGCATTCACGGCAGCGCTGCTGCTCGCCGGATGCGACAACGCGCCGAAATTCCAGAATCTCGACATCACCGGCAACACGCAGTTCGGCAGCGACTTCTCGCTGCCCGATACGGCCGGCAAGGTGCGCACGCTCGGCGATTTCAAGGGCAAGGCCGTCGTGATGTTCTTCGGTTACACGCACTGCCCGGACGTGTGCCCGACGACGATGGCCGAGCTGTCCGAAGCGTTGAAGCAGCTCGGGCCCGATGCCGCGAAACGCGTGCAGGTGCTGTTCGTCACCGTCGACCCGGAGCGTGACACGCCGGCGCTGCTCGGCCAGTACGTGCCCGCGTTCGATCCGTCGTTCATCGGCCTGCGGCCGGCCGACGAAGCCGCGCTGAAGAAGGTCACGAAGGATTTCCGCGTGTACTACGCGAAGGTGCCCGGCAAGACGCCCGGCAGCTACACGATGGATCACACCGCCGCGAGCTACGTGTTCGACCGCGACGGCAAGCTGCGCCTGTTCGTGCGTGACGGCCAGGGCCCCGGCCCGTGGGTCCACGACCTGAAGCTGCTGGTCGACTGACCGGCCGCCGCCGGGCGCCCGGCCCGGCGTTGCGCGTGACGGCCGTCACGCGCCGTCACCCTGGTTCTCTCCTCGTTGTTCGCATGCGCCGCCCGTCGGGCGGCGTGTCGGCGCGCGCGCATCGCGCCCGCGTCGCATGTCGCGTTACGGCAGCGCGGGTACGTTGAAGCCGGATGCGGCACGCGTGATCCGGAATTCCGTCACGCGATACGTGGCAAGCCCCTCGGTGACGAACGGATCGGTCTTCAGGATCGCGTCGAGCTCGTCGCGATCGATGCGGGCCGCGAGGATCACGCCGCCTTCGCGCGGCACTTTCGGCCCGGCCGCGATGAAGATGCCCTTGTCGAACTGCGGCTGCAGGAATGCGCGATGGCGTTCGAGCGCATCGTCGATATGTTCGAGCGATGCGGTGTAGTGGATGTCGATGACGTACATGGATGGCCCCCGGAATGGTGCCGGCTCCTCGTGTGCCGGCCAGCCGGTCTTTTTAGCACAGCGGATGCGGGCTGTCGCGCTGCGGGCGGCCGGCCGACCGGCGGTTTGCCGCACCCGCGCGTATTCAAGTTGTAAGCCTCGGTGCCGTAAATAAAAAGGCAAGCGTTTGCGCGGGGCGGGCCGTTCGCGCGCAGCGTGCGCATCGACATCGACAAAGGCACGCAGATGAGCAGAATGAGTTTGAACCGCAAGCTGTGGCTCGCGCTTGCGCTGGTATGGATCGGTCTCCTGGGCGTCGGCGCATGGAGCGCATACGAGACGCGCGCGACGATGCTCGCCGAACGCAAGGCAGGCATCGCGAATCTCGTCGACTCGGCGGCCGGCATCGTGAAGGCGTATCACGCACTCGCGCAGGGCGGCACGCTGCCCGAGGCCGACGCGAAGCGCGACGCGCTCGCGAGCCTGGCCGCGATGCGCTATGGCGATTCGGGCTACGTGTTCGTGATGGACTCGAAGCCGGTCGTGCTGATGCATCCGACGCTGCCGAAGCTGGTCGGCACGCAGGTCGGCGACTATCTCGACCCGGACGGCAAGCCGCTGTTCGTCACGATCCTGAACGCCGCGAAGGAAACCGGCAGCGGCTTCGCCGAGTACCGCGGGCGCCTGCCGCACAGCGAAACCGCCGTGCCGAAGATCAGCTACGTCACGCGCTTCACGCCGTGGGACTGGAACATCTCGAGCGGCGTCTTCCTGAAGGACATCGACACCATCTATTACCGGACGCTGCTCGGCCACCTCGCGGTCGTGTTCGTGATCGGCTTCGTGATCAGCGCGGCGATGCTGGTGATCATCCGCAACGTGCGCGGCAGCCTCGGCGGCGAGCCCGACGAAGCGGCCGCGCTCGCGGCGCGCATCGCGCAGGGCGACCTGACGCAGCCGGTGCCCGTGCGCGTAGGCGACCGTACGAGCATGATGGCCGCGATGCACGACATGCAGGCCCGCCTGCAGGCGACGATCGGCGGGATTCGCCAGTCGGCCGGATCGATCGCGTCGGCGAGCCGCCAGATCTCCGCCGGCAACGACGACCTGTCGCAGCGCACCGAGGAGCAGGCCGCGTCGCTGGAGGAAACCGCCGCGAGCATGGAGCAGCTGACCGCGACGGTGAAGCAGAACGCCGACAACGCGCGACAGGCGAGCGGGCTCGCGAACAACGCATCGGAGATCGCGCGCACGGGGAGCGACGTCGTGAACCGCGTGATCGGCACGATGGGCGAGATCGACGACAGCTCGCGCAAGATCGCCGACATCATCGGCGTGATCGAGGGCATCGCGTTCCAGACCAACATCCTCGCGCTGAACGCGGCGGTCGAAGCCGCGCGCGCGGGCGAGCAGGGCCGCGGCTTCGCGGTGGTCGCGGGCGAAGTGCGCTCGCTCGCGCAGCGCAGCGCGACGGCTGCGAAGGAGATCCGCGAGCTGATCGTCGACTCGGTCGAGCGCGTGCGCAACGGCTCGACGCTGGTCGGCCAGGCCGGCACGACGATGGGCGAGATCCTGCAGGCCGTCGCGCGCGTGACCGACATCATGGGCGAGATCGCGGCCGCGTCCGAGGAGCAGGCGAGCGGCATCACGCAGGTCGGGCGCGCGGTCGCGCAGATGGACCAGGTCACGCAGCAGAACGCCGCGCTCGTCGAAGAAGCGGCGGCCGCCGCGCAGTCGCTGCAGGAACAGGCCGCGCGGCTGCGCGATGCGGTCGGCGCGTTCCGGGTCGTCGATGCAGACGGCCTGTCGCCGCGCCGGGCCGGCGGGCAGAGGGGCGAGCCTGCATTCGGCACGAAGGCGGCCGACCATGCGGCGGCGTGACGCGCACCGGCTGACGCGCACGTCGCCCAAACGCAACTAACGGCCGAGTCGCGCAGCTTCCGCCGGCACCGCTGCGGTGCATACCCATATGAGCGGGATGTATTTCACTTCCCGCCGATCCTGTGACACCATTTGCCCCTTCCTGCGAGTCGGGGCTTACCCGTATCGCGCCCTATTTCCAGTAAGCAAGAAAGCGAGAAACAGATGAAGCGTCGCAGTCTCCTGAAGGTATTTTCCGTGCTGGCCACCGGCGCAGCGCTGACGCTGTCGGCAGGCGCGCACGCCGAAGACAAGGTGATCAAGGTCGGCACGGTGGCCGGCCCGGATGCGGAAGTGTGGCAGCTCGTGCAGAAGGTCGCGAAGGAGAAGGAAGGCCTGAACGTGAAGGTCATCGAGTTCAACGACTACGTGCAGCCGAACGCGGCGCTCGATTCGGGCGACCTCGACGCGAACAGCTTCCAGCACCAGCCCTACCTCGACAGCCAGGTGAAGCAGCGCGGCTACAAGATCGTCAGCGCGGGCCTGACCTACATCTCGCCGATCGGCGTGTACTCGAAGAAGTTCAAGACGCTGAAGGACCTGCCGCAAGGCGCGAAGCTCGCGGTGCCGAACGATCCGTCGAACGAGAACCGCGCGCTGCTGCTGCTGCAGACGCAAGGCGTGATCAAGCTGAAGGCGGGCGCCGGCACGGGCGGCAACAACGCGACGGTGCTCGACATCGCCGAGAACCCGAAGAAGCTGAAGATCTCCGAACTCGACGCCGCGCAACTGCCGCGCGTGCTGTCGGACGTCGACGCGGCCGTGATCAACACGAACTACGCGCTCGCCGCGAACCTGCAGCCGACCAAGGACGCGATCGCGCTCGAATCGCTGACGAGCCCGTACGCGAACCTGATCGCCGTGCGCGCG
>NZ_ASSI01000259.1:0-8150 GCF_000466765.1 Burkholderia sp. AU4i
CGCCTTCCGCCTTCCGCCTTCCCACCGCAACGCCCTTCCACCCACGCCCCCCACGCGATGCACCAGCAATGCCCGTCGCGTCACGAAATCTTCATTCAATTCTCCGCGAGCGGTGCCGTTAAGTCGGGCGTCCCGTCGATTCGGCTGCCCTCGCCCATGCCCGCGCCCCATTCCGACTCCGCCGCCGCCCGCACCACCCGCCTGATCGCGGATCGTGCGCTGGCTGCCGTCTTCCAGCCGATCGTCGATCTCGGGTCGGGGACGGTCGTCGGCTACGAGGGCCTGATACGCGGCCCGCGCGGCACCGACCTCGAAACGCCCGCCGCGCTGTTCGCGCAGGCCGCGCGCGACGGCGAGACCATCGCGCTCGAACAGGCCGCCGCGCTCACCTGCCTCGACGCGTTCGCGGCGCTCGGCTGCGACGGCAAGCTGTTCCTCAATTTCAGCGCGGGCACGATCCTGCAGCTCGCGCGCGAACGCGAGCGCGCCCGCCAACGGCTCGACCGTGCGCGGGTCGGCGCCGAGCGCATCGTGATCGAACTGACCGAGCAGAACGCGACGACGGACATCGCCCATATCGGGCCGGCAGTCGCGTCGCTGCGCGACGCCGGCATCCAGTTCGCGCTCGACGACTACGGCACCGCGAACGCGAGCATGAACCTGTGGCTGCGCCTGCATCCGGACGTCGTGAAGATCGACCGCTTCTTCATCCACGACATCGCGCGCGACCCGCTGAAGTTCGAGGCCGTGAAGGCGATGCAGCACTTCGCGCAGGCAAGCGGCGCGCAACTGATCGCGGAAGGCATCGAGAACGAAAGCGACCTGATCGTCGTGCGCGACATGGGCATCTGCTGCGTGCAGGGTTTCCTGCTCGGCCGGCCGAACGCGCGGCCGTCGCGGGTCGTCGCACCGGCCGCGCGTGACGCGATCCGCACGCCGCACATCGCGGTGTTTCCCGGCGCGACGCGCCCGGTGCGCCCGGCCGGCACGATCGCCGGAAAGATGCTGGTTCCGGCGCCGGCCCTGCCGCGCGACGCGACCAGCAACGACGTGCTCGACCTGTTCAACCGGATGCCCGACCTGCACGCGGTCGCACTCGTCGAACGCGGGCGGCCCGTCGCGCTCGTGAATCGCCGCGGCTTCATCGACCGCTTCGCGCTGCCGTACCACCGCGAGGTGTTCGGGAAGAAGCCGTGCCTGCAGTTCGCGAACGACGCGCCGCTGATGATCGACAACGCGACGACGTTCGAGCAGCTCGCGATGCTGCTCGCGAGCCACGACCAGCGCTACCTCGCGGACGGCGTCGTGATCACCGAACACGGCCGCTACGTCGGGCTCGGCACCGGCGAGAGCCTCGTGCGCGCGGTGACCGAGATGCGCATCGAGGCCGCGCGTTATGCGAACCCGCTGACGTTCCTGCCCGGCAACATCCCGATCAGCGCGCACATCGACCGCCTGCTCCAGCGCGACGCCGGCTTTCATGCGTGCTACGTCGACCTGAACCAGTTCAAGCCGTTCAACGACCAGTACGGCTACTGGCAGGGCGACGAGGTGCTGAAGTTCGCCGCGACGGTGCTGGCCGGCGTGTGCGATCCGCAGCGCGACTTTCTCGGGCACGTCGGCGGCGACGATTTCCTCGTGCTGTTCCAGCGCGACGACTGGCGCAAACGCGCCGCCGACGCGATCGCGCGCTTCAACGACGGCGCGCAGCGCTTCTACACGCAGGCCGACCGGCAGGCGGGCGGGCTGCGCGGCGAGGACCGCCACGGCAACCCGGCGTTCTTCGGTTTCGTGACGATGGCGATCGGCGCGGTCGGCGTGCCGGCCGGCGCGCACGGCGCGAAACGCTACGGCAGCGACGAGATCGCATCGGTCGCCGCGCTCGCGAAGCGGCGCGCGAAACAGCAGCCGGACGGGCTCGCGGTCGTCGACCTCGATGCGGGCCGCGCCGCGCTGCGCGATCGCGGCGAACCGCCGGCCGTGGCAATACGCTGACCGGCGGGCAGCCGGCCTCCCTCGTTCGCGGACGCAAGGTGCCCGATGCGGCGGCGATGCGCCGCCGTCCGTCACGCCCGGACGCCCGCCGCGCTGCCGGGCCGCTCGTTGCGCCCGGCCATCCCGCCGGCCCAAGCAAGCCGCCGGGCACGCGTGCGCGCATGCGCGAAGCCGGCACGCTGGCCGCCACTTCCCGCTCGCCGGGCACCGGCACGTCCACCTTGCCTTTTTCGTGTTTTGTTTAGTATTTTTAGTAACGTCGTTTTCGCAGATTAGCGCTTAAAAACCGGTAATTTCCGGGTATTCCCCGGTTATCCGGCCCGAATTCCGCGATACGTTTTACTATACAATCGCTTTCACCCTAAACAAACCGGACCCCGAACGATGGGTACCACCATTCGCGATGTGGCGCGGGCGGCAGAGGTCTCGATCGGCACCGTCTCCCGCGCGCTGAAAAACCAGCCGGGCCTGTCCGAAGCCACGCGTGCGCGCATCGTCGAGATCGCGCAGCGGCTCGGCTACGATCCTGCGCAGCTGCGGCCGCGCATCCGCCGGCTCACCTTCCTGCTGCATCGCCAGCACAACCGCTTTCCGGCCAGCCCGTTCTTCTCGCACGTGCTGCACGGCGTCGAGGACGCCTGCCGCGAGCGCGGCATCGTGCCGACGCTGCTCACGGTCGGGCCGAACGACGACGTGCTGCGCCAGATGCGCCCGCACGCGCCCGACGCGATCGCGGTGGCCGGCTTCATCGAGCCGGAGACGATCGAGGCGCTCGCCGCGACCGGCCGGCCGCTCGTGCTGATCGACCTGTGGGCGCCCGGCCTGCGCTCGGTGAACATCGACAACGCAACGGGTGCGGCGCTCGCGATGCGCCACCTGCTCGCCACCGGCCGCACGCGGATTGCGTTCATCGGCGGCTCGCCCGCGCACTACAGCATCGCGCAGCGCGCGATCGGCTACCGGCGCGCGTTCTTCGAAGCCGGGCGGCTGTTCGATCCCGCCTACGAAGTGACGATCGACGCGGGGCTCGATCCCGACACCGGCGCGGCGCGCGCGATGGAGCAGCTGCTCGACGCGCCGGGCCCGCGCCCCGAAGCCGTGTTCGCGTACAACGACGCGGCCGCGCTCGCCGCGCAGCGCGTGTGCACCGCGCGCGGCCTGCGGATTCCGGACGACATCGCGATCGTCGGCTTCGACAACATCCCGGCCGCCGCGCACGCGAGCCCGCCGCTCACGACGCTCGCGGTCGACAAGGAAGCGCTCGGCCGCCGCGGCGTCGAGCTGCTGCTCGCCGACTCGCCCGAACGCACCGAGATTTCCCTGCCCGTCGAGCTGATCGTGCGGGCCAGCAGTCAGCCCGCCGGCTCCCCGGCACTCGATACCGCCACGGTCACCGAATCATGAACATGCCCCCGGTCCAACCCTGCACCGCCGCGCCGGCCGCCCACACGCAAGCCGCGCCGTTCGTCGCGAGTTTCCGCGATCCGTCGTTCCTGCTGTCGCACATCGAGGACACGCTGCGCTTCTACGCAACGAACGCGTTCGACCCGACGGGCGGCTTCTACCACTACTTCCGCGACGACGGCAGCATCTACAACCGCACGTCGCGCCACCTCGTCAGCAGTTGCCGGTTCGTCTTCAACTACGCGATGGCGTACCGGCATTTCGGCGATCCGCGCCACCTGGAATACGCACGCCACGGGCTGCGCTTCCTGCGCGACGCGCACTGGGACGGCGAACTGCAGGGCTACGACTGGGAACTCGACTGGCGCGACGGTGCGAAGCGCGCGACGCTCGACGGCACGCGCCACTGCTACGGGCTCGCGTTCGTGCTGCTCGCGGCTGCGCACGCGACGATGGCCGGCATCGACGAGGCACGCCCGCTGATCGCGGCCACCTACGAGCTCGCCGAGCACCGCTTCTGGGACGCGGCCGCGGGCCTCTACGCGGACGACGCGACGCCGAACTGGATCGTGTCGTCGTACCGCGGCCAGAACGCGAACATGCACATGACCGAGGCGCTGCTCGCGGCCCACGAGGCGACCGGCCACCTCACGTACCTCGATCGCGCGGAAAAGCTCGCGTCCCACATCACGCAACGCCAGGCCGCGCTGTCGGGCGGGCTCGTGTGGGAGCACTACCATGCGGACTGGTCGGTCGACTGGGACTACAACAAGGAAGACAGCTCGAACATCTTCCGCCCGTGGGGTTTCCAGCCCGGGCACCAGACCGAATGGGCGAAGCTGCTGCTGATCCTCGAACGGCACCGCCCGCTCGACTGGCTCGTGCCGCGCGCGGCCGAGCTGTTCGATGCCGCGCTCACGCACGCATGGGACGCCGACCACGGCGGCCTGTACTACGGCTTCGGCCCCGACTTCACGATCTGCGACCACAACAAGTATTTCTGGGTGCAGGCGGAAACCTTCGCGGCGGCCGCGATGCTCGGCGCGCGCACCGGCAGCGAGCGCTTCTGGGACTGGTACGACGAGATCTGGCGCTATAGCTGGGCGCACTTCGTCGATCACCGCTACGGCGCGTGGTACCGCATCCTCACCTGCGACAACCGCAAGTACAGCGACGAGAAGAGCCCGGCCGGCAAGACCGACTATCACACGATGGGCGCGTGCTACGACGTGCTGGCAACCCTCGCGCGCGCGCAGCGCAGCGAGCCGACGCAATGAGCGGCGGCACGTTTCCGGCTTTCGTGTCGGCAGGCGACATCCTGACCGACATGGTGCGCGCGGGCGATGCGCAATGGACGTCGGTACCGGGCGGCGCCGGCTGGAACGTCGCGCGCGCGGTTGCGCGGCTCGGCGTGCCGAGCGCGCTCGCGGGATCGATCGGCGAAGACTGCTTCTCCGACGTGCTGTGGCGCACGAGCGACGCGGCCGGGCTCGACCTGCGCTTCCTGCAGCGCGTCGCACGGCCGCCGCTGCTCGCGATCGTTCACGAGACACGCCCGCCCGCGTATTTCTTCATCGGCGAAGCGAGCGCCGATCTCGCGTTCGATCCGGCGCGGCTGCCGGCCGGCTGGACCGACCACGTGAAATGGGCACATTTCGGCTGCATCAGCCTCGTGCGCGAACCGCTCGCCGGCACGCTGGCCGCGCTCGCGGCCGACCTGCACGCGCGCGGCGTGAAGATCAGCTTCGACCCGAACGTCCGGAACCTGATGACGGCCGCGTACCGGCCGACGCTGGAAAGGATGGCCGCGCTCGCCGACCTGATCAAGGTGTCCGACGAGGACCTGCGGCACCTGTTCAGCAGCGACGGCCCCGACGCGATTGCCGCGGTGCGCACGCTGAACCCGCGCGCGGCCGTGCTCGTCACGCGCGGCGCGCAGGCGGCGACGCTCTACGCGGACGGCGACGTGCATGAAGCCAGCCCGCCGCGCGTCGAGGTGGCCGACACCGTCGGTGCGGGCGACGCGTCGATCGGCGGCATGCTGTTCAGCCTGATGGCCGCGCCGCAGCGCACGTGGCGCGAGCATCTCGTGTTCGCGCTGGCCGCGGGCGCCGCGGCGTGCCGGCATACGGGTGCGCACGCGCCGACGCTCGACGAGGTCGTCGCACTGATCGAACGCTGACGGCACGCCGATGGCACGAACGGTGACCGGACCCTGTTCGGTCACCGATAAGCGGCGCTGTACATGCTGCGCCGCAGTGCTACGATGAAGTGTCCTTTTGCGGGAGAGCACCATGGACACGAACACGTTCACGAAAGGCATCTACACGGCCAAGGCGCATACCCAGCACGCGGGCAACGGGCAGTTCCAGGGTTACGTGATCCTCTCGCGCGACGACGGGGACGACACCGAGAACACGCGTTACGACGTCCACTCGACGAGCCCCAGCGAGGAAGAGGCGTTCGACGAGGCGAAAGCGCTCGCGCACCGGATTCTCGGCGAGATCGAGCTGTAACGCGCACCGACCTTCAGGCGCGGCTCAGAGCAGCCGCGCCACCATCGATACCAGCATCGTCAGCACCAGCGTCGACATGAACGGGAACGGGTAGCGCCGCCCGCCGAGCGTCAGCGTGACGTCGCCCGGCATCCGCCCGATGCCGAGCTTGCCGAGCCACGGCCAGCAGCGCGTCAGGATCATCACCGCGACGAACGTCGTCAACAGCCAGCGCAGCATGCTAGGGCCTGTTTCCATATGGAACGCGCATGCGTTGCCACGAGAACGGCCGCTCGCGAGGCGCGCGACGCCGCGAATACTGGACGTATTCGCAAGGAGCGCAACGCGGCGAGCGGCCGTTCTCGTGGCAACCCCAAATTAAAAGAATCATGTCACGGGAATGCCCGAAATCGCCCGTATGGCGGCGTCGCTCGTCCCTTGTTTGGCGCGGCCAAACGGCGCTCCTCACTCCTTGCCCTACGAGCGATTTCGGGCATTCGCATGTGCGTTCCATATGGAAACAGGCCCTAGTCCCGTCAGAGTGCGTGCGAGCGATCGCCGCGCGCGAACGCGTCGAGCGTGCCGTCGATGCCGCGCGAGAACGCGATCACCTTGAACAGCTCGCCCATCTCGGCCTCGGAAATCAGCTTCTGCACCGCGTTCGCGGCCGGCAGGAATTCACGGATGTCCGACGGATCGATCGCGGCCAGCGCGTCGGTGATGCCCGCGTTCAGCAGGAAGCGCGCCTGCGACGTGTAACCGAGCAGGTCGGCGCCGGTCGCGACGGCCGCGTCGTAGATGCCGGTGAATTCGACGTGCGCGGTGATGTCCTGCAGCCCCGGGTACAGGAACGGATCGTCGTGCGCATGGTGCCGGTAGTGGCACATCAGCGTGCCGCGGTCGCGCTGCGGGTGGTAGTACTCGTGCGCGGGAAAGCCGTAGTCGACCAGCAGCACCGCGCCGCGCCCGAGCATCGTGCAGACGGTGCGCGTGAACGCCAGCGCGGCCTCGTGCGTCTCGGTCACGTAACCGTCGCCCGCCTCGTCGAGCCCCGCGAGCACCGCCGGCAGGACGGCCGGCGCGGCAGGACGGTCCTCGAACACGAACGCCTGCCGCGCATCGAGCGCGACACCGCGCTCCTGCCATGCGCCGCCCGCCTTCGCGAACAGGCGCACGGGCATCGCATCGAGCACCTCGTTGCCGACCACGACGCCGTCGAACCGCTCGGGCAGCGCGTCGAGCCAGCGCACCTTCGCGGCGAGCGCCGGCGCGGCGGCCGTGATCGTGTCGCGCTGCCGTTCGCGCAGCTCGCCGGACAGGTCGACGATCAGGTATTCGTCGAGTCCGGCGCCCAGCGCGTCGAGCGCCGCGAGCAGACCGGCCGCGAGCTTGCCCGTGCCGGCGCCGAATTCCATCACGCAACGCGTGCCGCTCGCCGCGAGCGCTTCCGCGACCGGCTGCGCGAGCGTCTGAGCGAACAGCGGCGACAGCTCGGGGGCGGTGACGAAGTCGCTGCCGTCGTCGGCGCGGCGCCCGAACTTGCGCGCGCCGCCGCTGTAATAGCCGAGACCGGGCGCGTACAGCGCACGCTCCATGAAGCGGTCGAACGGCAGCCAGCCGCCGGCCGCCGCGATCTCGTCGCGCAGTTGCGCGGCAAGGGTTTCGGACTGCGCGAGCGCGTCAGGGCCGGGAGCAGGTAAACTAGCGGGTTCGTGAGCTTTCGGGTTCATCCCGGCATTGTAAATGACCGTTTCAGCCGATACGTCGACCCTGCGCGTGGCGCTCGTCACCGGTGCCCTGGGCAGCGCGGCCGACGCCGCGTCGATCGGTCGTGCGCTCGCGACGGGATTCGCCCGGCGCGGCTGGGACGTCGCGTTGCAGCGCAGCCCCGGCACGCCGCTTGCGGCCGCCGACGCGCTCGTCGCCGAAGTCGCGGCGCTCGGCCGCCGCGCGGTCGTGCTCGACGCCGATCTGGCCCTGGAAGCCGAAGCCGCCGCACTCGTCGCCGCGTGCGGCGCGGCGCTCGGCCGGCCCGCGTGCGCGGTGTTCGTGAGCGCCAGCGCGGGCGCCGACGACGCGCACACGGTAGACGGCGCGTCGCTCGCCGGCGCACTCGCGCGCAACGTGACGGCGCCGCTCGCGCTGGCCCGCGCGCTCGCCGATGCGACGCCCGACGCCGCGCGCGAGCACGAAGCGCTGCGCGCATGCGCGATCCACGTGCTGGACCAGGCGCTGTTTCACCCTGCACCAGATCGG
>NZ_ASSI01000260.1:0-16719 GCF_000466765.1 Burkholderia sp. AU4i
CGATCGCCGCGCGCGCGGCCGAAAACGGCGTGCTCGACCTGATGCCGCTCACGCGTGCCGAGGCGCAGACGCTCGAGCCCGCGCTCGAATGCGTCGAGGCGTTGTTCTCGCCGTCCACCGGCATCGTCGACAGCCACCAGCTGATGCTCGCGCTGCTCGGCGACGCCGAGCGCGACGGCGCCGTGTGCGCGCTGAAATCCCCGGTCGAATCGATCGACGTGCTGCGCGGCGGGCGCTTCGTCGTGCGCACGGGCGGCGACGCGCCCGCCGAGATCGAGGCCGCATGCGTGATCAACAGCGCGGGCCTCGGCGCGCAGGCGCTGGCGCGCCGCACGCGCGGCCTCGACCCGCGCTGGGTGCCGCCGCTCTATCTCGCGCGCGGCAATTACTTCAGCCTGTCGGGCCGCGCGCCGTTCTCGCACCTGATCTACCCGATGCCCGATCGCGCGGGGCTCGGCGTGCACCTGACGTTCGATCTCGGCGGGCAGGCGCGTTTCGGCCCGGATGTCGAGTGGTGCGATTCGCTGCGCTACGAAGTCGATCCGGCGCGTGCGACCGCGTTTTACGCGTCGATTCGCGCGTTCTGGCCGGGCTTGCCCGACGACGCGCTGCAGCCGGCCTATGCGGGCATCCGGCCGAAGCTCGCGGGGCCCGGCGAGCCGCCGGCCGATTTCATCGTGCAGGGCGCCGCGCAGCATGGCGTGCGGGGGCTCGTGAACCTGTTCGGCATCGAGTCGCCGGGGCTCACCGCGTCGCTCGCGCTCGCGCAGCGCGTGGGCGATATGGCGGCTTACCGCTGATGTGGCGGGCGTGTAGCGGGCATGTCGCGTGTGCGTGTCGGCCAGGTTGCAGGCACGTGGCAGCCGTGTGAAATTCCTTATCTCTGGAATTTCGGCGCGCACATTTATTCGCTTGAGCGTTATTCTGTCAAACGGCTGTCGCCAGAACAGCTTTCAAACCGATAACGTTGGAGCGAGTCCCCCATGAAAACATCCCGTCGGAGTTTCCTGATTACGAGCATTGGTGCCGTGTCCGCGCTGGCGCTGTCGCGCGAAGCGCTGGCCGATGCGCCGATGCTGTCGGAAACCGATCCGACCGCCGTGGCGCTCGGCTACAAGGCCGATGCCACGAAGGTCGACAAGACGAAGTACCCGAAATACGCAGCGGGCCAGGATTGTGCGGCCTGCATGCTGTACCAGGGCAAGAAGGGCTCGGCCTCGGGCCCGTGCGGCGCCTTCCCCGGCAAGCAGGTGTCGGCGAAGGGCTGGTGCAGCGCCTTCTCGAAGATGGGCTGAGGCCCGTGCGGCATCGTGCGATGCCGCATTGTGGCGAAAACCGCAAAACGCCCGCCGTCGAACGATGGCGGGCGTTTTTTATTGCTTGAAAACGGTTCCGTCGCTTTCTACACTCGCTGCAAACCAGCGCGCCGCGGGCACCCCGCGCACCGCGCCGCCCGACACGGCGTACTGACGAGGACGAGGCACGCATGGCGACGATTGCGAATTCAACGAAAACGATTCGGCCCGAGCGTGCGCTGAACCGCCGCGCGGTGTTCGCCGCCGTGATCGGCAACGCGCTCGAGTGGTACGACTTCACGGTGTTCGGCTTCATGACGGTCGTGATCGCCGAGCTGTTCTTCCCGACCTCCAGCGAATATTCGTCGCTGCTGCTGACGACGGCGACGTTCGGCGTCGCATTCTTCATGCGCCCGATCGGCGGCATCGTGTTCGGGCTGTACGCGGATCGCGCCGGTCGCAAGGCCGCGCTGTCCCTCGTGATCCTGTTGATGACGGGCGGCATCTTCCTGCTCGCGGTCGCGCCGCCCTACGCGGCGATCGGCATCGGCGGGCCGATCCTGATCGTGCTGGGCCGCCTGCTGCAGGGCTTCTCCGCGGGCGGTGAATTCGGCAGCGCGACGGCGCTGCTGATCGAGGCCGCGCCGTTCTCGAAACGCGGCTTCTACGGCAGCTGGCAGATGGCGAGCCAGGCGGCCGCGCTGCTGATCGGTGCGCTCGTCGGCGCGGCCGTCACGCGCGGGCTGTCGCACGATGCACTGCGCAGCTGGGGCTGGCGCGTGCCGTTCATCCTCGGGCTCGTGATCGGCCCGATCGGCTTCTACATCCGCCGCCATCTCGCCGATTCCGAAGCGTTCCTGCATGCGCAGCAGAACGCGCGCCGCGCGACGCTCGGCGAAGTGTTCACGCGCCACCCGCGCGAGGTGCTGTGCGGGCTCGGCTCGGTGATCGCGCTGACGGTGACGATCTACGTGCTGATCAGCTATCTGCCGACCTTCGCGGTGAAGCAGCTGAAGCTGCCCTACGCGGAATCGTTCTACGCGGTGATCGCCGGCAACCTGCTGCTGATGGTGCTGTCGCCGGTCGCGGGCGCGTGGTCGGACCGCATCGGCCGCAAGGGGCTGTCGCTGTGGTCGCTGGTGCTGACGCTCGCGCTGATGTATCCGCTGTTCGCGTGGCTCGACGCGGCGCCGAGCATCGCGCGGCTGATCGCGGTGCAGGTCGTGCTGTCGATCACGCTCGCGGGCTACTACGGGCCGTTCGGCGCGATGATCGCCGAACTGTTCCCGGCCAACGTGCGCTCGACCGGGCTGTCGATCGCGTACAACGTCGCGGTGATGCTGTTCGGCGGTTTCGGGCAGTTCATCGTCACGTGGCTGATCAAGGTCACGGGCACGCCGCTCGCGCCGACTTACTACGTGATGGCGGGAATCGCGCTGTCGATCGTCGCGGTCGCGTTCGTGCCCGCGCGCAGCGCCGATCTCGACGCACCCGCGTGACGACATGACGATTTGAAGACGATTATCGGATCGTTTCGCAAAACGCAATGATGTGCTGCGGAACACGCGGAAACGGCGCATCGAGCCTTCGTGTTCGCGCCCGAATTGTTTAGTCGTCGAACGAAACTTGCGCGAGATGAACGGAATTGTCGCTCGCGCGCGTTTTCGCATTTTTTACCCCCACTAAACATCGGCACAAACCCGTGCGGGCATGTAGAGGAGTTTTTTCTCCAGCTTGTTGCCACATCGTTAGCTCAAGTAATATCCGCGTACGCCGGCCCCTGGCGGGCCGGTTCCGACCTGGAGACCTGGAGGAAACATGGAATACAACCGTCTGTTGCACACCCTGCGTGTTACCGCCATTGCAGGCGTGGCAGCGGCATCGCTCGGCGTCGCGGGTTCTGCATTCGCACAGATTCCGAACAAAACGCTCGTCTACTGCTCAGAAGGCAGCCCGGCGGGTTTCGATTCCGCGCAATTCACGACCGGCGTCGATTTCACCGCCGCCACGTTCACCGTCTACAACCGCCTCGTCGAATTCGAGCGCGGCGGCACGAAGGTCGAGCCGGGCCTCGCCGAGAAATGGGACGTATCGTCCGACGGCAAGGTGTACACGTTCCACCTGCGCCACGGCGTGAAGTTCCACACGACCGACTTCTTCAAGCCGACGCGTGAATTCAACGCGGACGACGTGCTGTTCACGTTCCAGCGCATGCTCGACCCGAACCAGGCGTTCCGCAAGGCGTACCCGGTGTCGTTCCCGTACTTCACCGACATGGGCCTCGACAAGCTGATCACGAAGGTCGAGAAGGTCGATCCGTACACCGTGAAGTTCACGCTGGCCGAGCCGAATGCGCCGTTCATCCAGAACATGGCGATGGAATTCGCGTCGATCCTGTCGGCTGAATACGGCGACCAGCTGATGAAGGCCGGCAAGGCCGCCGACATCAACCAGAAGCCGGTCGGCACGGGCCCGTTCATCTTCCGCAGCTACACGAAGGATGCGACGATCCGGTTCGACGGCAATCCTGATTACTGGAAGAAGGGCGAAGTGAAGATCTCGAAGCTGATCTTCTCGATCACGCCCGACCCGGGCGTGCGCGTGCAGAAGATCAAGCGCAACGAATGCCAGGTGATGAGCTATCCGCGTCCGGCCGACATCGCGACGCTGAAGGCCGATTCGGGTGTCGACATGCCGTCGCAGGCAGGCTTCAACCTCGGCTACCTCGCGTACAACGTCGAGCACAAGCCGGTCGACAAGCTCGAGGTGCGTCAGGCGCTCGACATGGCGATCAACAAGAAGGCGATCCTCGAATCCGTCTACCAGGGCGCCGGCCAGGCGGCTTCCGCGCCGATGCCGCCGACCCAATGGTCGTACGACAAGAACCTGAAGATGGCCGCGTACGACACCGCGAAGGCGAAGGCGCTGCTGGCGAAGGCCGGTTATGCGAACGGCTTCGAGATCACGCTGTGGGCGATGCCGGTGCAGCGCGCGTACAACCCGAACGCCCGCCTGATGGCCGAGATGATCCAGGCCGACTGGGCGAAGATCGGCGTGAAGGCGAAGATCGTCACGTACGAGTGGGGCGAGTACATCAAGCGCGCGCATTCGGGCGAGCAGGACACGATGCTGATCGGCTGGACGGGCGACAACGGCGACCCGGACAACTGGCTCGGCACGCTGCTCGGCTGCGAAGCGATCAAGGGCAACAACTTCTCGCACTGGTGCTACAAGCCGTTCGACGAGCTGGTCCAGAAGGGCCGCACGACGACGGGCCAGGACGCGCGGACGAAGCTCTACACGCAGGCCCAGCAGATCTTCGCGCAACAGCTGCCGTTCTCGCCGATCGCGAACTCGACGGTCTACCAGCCGGTGCGCAAGAACGTGGTCGACATGCGTATCGAGCCGCTCGGCTATGCTCGTTTCGACGGTGTTGGCGTGAAGTAATACGCCTGTCGTAAGCTGTCGCGAAGACCGGCTAATTCATCCGGCGGCGGGAGGCCAAAAGCTTCCCGTCGCCGGTCGCACATTTCCCACAAGAAAATACGAGACGCATCATGTTCACATTCGTGTTGCGCCGCGTGGGGATGGTGATCCCGACCTTCATCGGCATCACCATCCTGGCGTTTGCGCTGATTCACCTGATACCGGGCGACCCCATCGAAGTGATGATGGGCGAGCGCGGCGTCGATCCCGCGATGCATGCGGAGGCGATGAAACGCCTCGGGCTCGACCAGCCGCTGCCCATGCAGTACCTCCACTACATCGGCCGGGCGCTGCATGGCGACCTCGGCACGTCGATCATCACCAACACGAGCGTCGCGGGCGAGTTCTTCGCGCGCTTCCCGGCGACCGTCGAACTGTCGCTGTGCGCGCTCGTGTTCGCGCTCGCGGTCGGCCTGCCGGCCGGCGTGATCGCCGCGCTGCGGCGCGGCTCGGTCGTCGATCACGGCGTGATGGGCACCGCGCTCACCGGCTACTCGATGCCGATCTTCTGGTGGGGGCTGATCCTCATCATGGTGTTTTCGTCATACCTCGGCTGGACGCCCGTGTCGGGGCGCATCGCCGTCGAATACGACTTCCCGCATCCGACGGGCTTCATGCTGATCGACGCGCTGCTCGCGCCGGACGAAGGCTCGTTCAAGTCGGCGGTCAGCCATCTGATCCTGCCCGCGATCGTGCTCGGCACGATCCCGCTCGCGGTGATCGCACGGATGACGCGCTCGTCGATGCTCGAAGTGCTGCGCGAGGACTATATCCGCACCGCACGCGCGAAGGGGCTGTCGCCCGCGCGCGTGGTCGTCGTGCATGCGCTGCGCAATGCGCTGATCCCGGTCGTCACCGTGATCGGCCTGCAGATCGGCACGCTGCTCGCGGGCGCCGTGCTGACCGAGACGCTCTTTTCGTGGCCCGGTGTCGGCAAGTGGCTGATCGATGCGATCGGCCGTCGCGACTATCCGGTCGTCCAGGGCGGCATCCTGCTGATCGCGACGCTCGTGATCGTCGTGAACCTGGTCGTCGACCTGCTGTACGGCGTGCTGAATCCGCGCATCCGCCACACGAGGTAATTCCATGAGCAATCTGCAAAACACCTTGCCGAGCGAATCCGCGCCGGCTGGCGGCCGTGCGCTCGCGCTGCGCGAGTTCTGGGCCAACTTCTCGCGCAACCGCGGCGCCGTCGGCGCCGGGATCGTCGTGATCGTGCTGATCCTGGTCGCGCTGCTCGCACCGCTGCTCGCGCCGCACAGCCCGGTCGAGCAATACCGCGACTACGTGAAGATTCCGCCCGCGTGGCTCGCGGGCGGCAACTGGCAATTCATCCTCGGCACCGACGAAGCGGGCCGCGACATCCTGTCGCGCCTGATGTTCGGCGCACGGAT
Source organism: Burkholderia sp. AU4i (assembly GCF_000466765.1). NCBI lineage: Bacteria > Pseudomonadati > Pseudomonadota > Betaproteobacteria > Burkholderiales > Burkholderiaceae > Burkholderia > Burkholderia sp. AU4i. Next base: position 6,176 of record NZ_ASSI01000260.1, read on the forward strand.
GTCGTTCTGGATCGGCTTCGTGTCGGTCGTGCTCGCGCTGATCCCCGGCATCGTGCTCGGGCTCGTCGCCGCGTTCTTCCAGAAGTGGGCCGACACGCCCGTGATGCGCATCATGGACGTGCTGCTCGCGCTGCCGTCGCTGCTGCTCGCGGTCGCGGTCGTCGCGATCATCGGCCCGGGCCTCACCAACACGATGTTCGCGATCGCGATCGTCGCGCTGCCGGCCTATGTGCGTCTCACGCGTGCGTCGGCGCTCGGCGAACTGCAGAAGGAGTACGTGACGGCGTCGCGCGTGGCCGGTGCCGGCACGCTGCGCCTGATGTTCTCGCAGGTGCTGCCGAACTGCACGGCGCCGCTGATCGTGCAGGCGACGCTCGGCTTCTCGTCGGCGATCCTCGACGCGGCCGCGCTCGGCTTCCTCGGCCTCGGCGTGCAGCCGCCGACCGCCGAGTGGGGCGCAATGCTCGCTTCTGCGCGCGACTACATCGACAACGCATGGTGGATCGTGACGATGCCCGGCCTGTCGATCCTGATTTCGGTGCTCGCGATCAACCTGCTCGGCGACGGGCTGCGCGACGCGCTCGATCCCAAACTGAAGCGGATGGCATGACATGAGCGAGAACCTACTGACCATCCGCAATCTCGCGGTGAACTTCAACGGCCTGCCCGCCGTCGACCGGATCAACCTGTCGATCGCGCCGGGCGAGGTGGTGGGCGTCGTCGGCGAATCGGGCTCGGGCAAGAGCGTGACGATGATGGCGCTGATGGGCCTGATCGACGCGCCGGGCAAGGTGACGGCCGACGAGGTCACGTTCAACGGCGTGGACCTGCTGAAGGCATCGCCGAAAGCGCGCCGCAAGATCGTCGGCAAGGACATCGCGATGGTGTTCCAGGATGCGCTGACGAGCCTGAACCCGAGCTACACCGTCGGTTACCAGATCAAGGAAGTGCTGAAGCTGCACGAAGGGCTGCGCGGCGACGCGCTGCACCGGCGCGCGCTCGAACTGCTCGACCAGGTCGGCATTCCCGATGCGAAGAACCGCATCGCGTCGTTCCCGCACCAGATGTCGGGCGGGATGAACCAGCGCGTGATGATCGCGATGGCCGTCGCGTGCAACCCGAAGCTGCTGATCGCCGACGAGCCGACCACCGCGCTCGACGTGACGATCCAGGCGCAGATCATGGACCTGCTCGTGAAGCTGCAGAAGGAGCGCGGGATGGCGCTCGTGCTGATCTCGCACGACCTGGCCGTGGTGTCGGAAGTCGCGCAGCGTGTCGCGGTGATGTATGCGGGCGAGGTCATCGAGACCAATCGCGTGCCGGACATCTTCCGCGCGCCGCATCATCCGTACACCGAAGCGCTGCTCGCCGCGATTCCCGAGCACAATAAGGGGGCGCGTCGCCTTGCCGCATTGCCGGGCATGGTGCCGGGCCGCGATGATCGCCCGTCCGGGTGCCTGTTCGCGCCGCGCTGCAAGTACGTCGTCGACGATTGCCGCAAGGCGCGGCCGGCGCTCGATACACTGGTGCCGGCCAACGATGCGATGCGTGCGCGCTGCATCAAGCCGCTCAATGTTTCCAACCTCGACCTGACGGGAGGTGCACGATGAATGCAGTCAATCAGACGCGTGCCACGCCGCACGACGAGGAAGCCGTGCTAGTGGCCGACGGCCTCGCGAAACACTATTCGGTGAAACGCGGGATGTTCGGGCAGGGTACGGTGAAGGCGCTGAACGGCGTGTCGTTCTCGCTGAAGCGCGGCAAGACGCTCGCCGTCGTCGGCGAATCGGGCTGCGGAAAATCCACGCTCGCGCGCCAGCTCACGATGATCGAGACGCCCACCGCGGGCCACCTGACGATCGACGGCAAGGACGTTGCCGGCGCGAACCGCGAGACGGTCGCCGACCTGCGCCGCCGCGTGCAGATGGTGTTCCAGAACCCGTTCGCGTCGCTGAACCCGCGCAAGACCGTCGAGCAGACGCTTTCCGAGCCGCTCGAGATCAACGCGAACCTGACGGCCGCCGAACGCGCGCAGCGCATCGCGCAGATCATGCGCACGGTCGGCCTGCGGCCCGAACACGCGAAGCGCTATCCGCACATGTTCTCGGGCGGCCAGCGCCAGCGTGTCGCGATCGCGCGCGCAATGATCCTCGATCCGCGCATCGTCGTCGCCGACGAGCCGGTGTCCGCGCTCGACGTGTCGATCCAGGCGCAGATCCTGAACCTGTTCATGGATCTGCAGGAGCAGTTCAAGACGAGCTACGTGTTCATCTCGCACAACCTGTCGGTGGTCGAGCACGTCGCGGACGACGTGATGGTGATGTACTTCGGCAGCGTCGCGGAGCTCGGCGACAAGGCGACGATCTACGCGCGGCCGCGCCATCCGTACACGCGCGCGCTGATGTCGGCGACGCCGGCGATCTTCGAGGAAGACCGCCGCGTGCAGATCAAGCTGCAGGGCGAACTGCCGTCGCCGCTCAATCCGCCGTCGGGCTGCGCGTTCCACCAGCGTTGCCCGTATGCGGTCGAGCGCTGCCGTGCGGAGGAGCCGCAGCTGCGCGAGGTCGACGGCCGGCGCGTGGCCTGCCATCGGGCCGAGGAGGTAGGGGAGGCGAATGCCTGAAGTGATGGCGGCGCGCGCGTCCGGCGTGCGCCGTGCGGGGGCAGGCGGCGCGCGCGTGATGCGCGCGTACCGCTACGCGCGGCGCTGGGGCGTGCGTACCGTCACGGGCGCGGCGCTGGCGGGCGCGTGCGTGGCGGCCAGCCTCGTGGTTCCCGTCGAATCCGCGCGCGCCGAAGGGCGCGCGCCGGCCACTTCACCGATCCATCCGTCGCAAGTCCCGCCGCCCGGCATGAGCCTGCCGGGTTTTCACGCACCCGCCGTGTCGAACGGCACGGTCGCGAGCGGCGCGGTGCGCGTGCAGCCCGCGCGCATGCCGTTCTACGTCGCGACCAAGGGGCGTGTCACGCTCTACGTGCTCGGCACGCTGCACACGGGCGACCCGTCCGATTACCCGAGCGCGCAGCCGTTCCGGCCGCGCATTCTCGCGGCGCTCGCCGCGTCGCCGACGCTCGCGCTCGAACTGTCGCCCGACGACCTGCTCGAATCGCAGGACGACGTGTCGAAGTACGGCGTATGCCGCTATCCGTGCCTGCAGCGCCTGCTGCCGGAGCCGCTGTGGCAGCGGCTCGCGGCGCGCCTGCGCGGCAACCCGGCCGCGCTCGCCGAGATCCGCAAGATGCGGCCGTGGCTCGCGGCGCTCGTCGTCGAGACCTACGATTCGCTGTCGGCCGGCCTGCAGACCGAATACGGCACCGAGGCGCAGTTGCAGAACGTGTTCCTGAAGAAGAAGGGCGGCCGCGTGATCGGGCTCGAGACGCTCGCCGAACAGATGCGCGCGTTCACCGGGCTGACGCTCGCCGAGCAGCGCGAGATGCTCGCGCAGGACATGGTGCAGACGCCCGCGCAGAACGCCGACGACATCAAGGCGCTGCATCGACTGTGGCGAATTGGCGACGCTGATGCGATCTCGGCGTGGGCCGTCGCTAAGAGCGAACGGCTCGCGCGTTCGAAGGTGTTGTCGGCGTCGATCGACAACAAGATCGTGTACGAGCGCAACCGCCGCTTTGTTGCACGGATGACGGCAATCGCCGCACCGAACCGGCCGCTGTTCGTCGCGATCGGCGCGCTGCATCTGGGCGGCCCGCGCGGCGTGCTCGAATTGTTGCGCCAGCAAGGATACCGGGTCGACGCGAACTGATCGCGCCCGACGGCCCGCACCGATCTTCCCCTGTTTGATTGGCCTCGCGCACCCGCGGCGAAACGCGTGCGCGTGGGCGGCAATCGATAAGGAAAACCCTTGAATCGTCGGAAAATAGCGTTTAAAACGATTGACATCCCGTTCCGCCAATATCTATTCTTCACCCCACAAGTTGAAAAAATGAAAAGAATAGATAAGTTCTACGGGGTAGCAGAAATATAAGCGCGGGGTTAGCGTTGCCGGCACGTGAAGCACGTGCCGGCCGCGGAGTGTCTGCATGCACGGCGGGGCCAATCATCGTCGGACAAAACATGCATGCAGGCCGACTTGCAGATAAGCAACGTTCCGTCGTCTGACCGGGGAAGGCAGTGATCGGGCGGCGGCGGACGTTTTTTAATCCGGAAGATTTTTCCGGTCACCGTCGAAAGACGGTTTCGGGGGGCGAATCGACAGACGGCGAAGCCGCAGCGATTGCGCCAACGGAAAAGCGCCACGAGGGCGCTTTTTTCTTTTGTGCCGCCGATCCGTTCCGATCGCGATCGCGTGCGTCCTGATGCGCTGCTGCGCATCGCCCCGTCGCTTGCCGGGCACGCCGGCATGATCCATACACCGCCTGCGGGCGCATCTGTTCCATCGTCGAATCGCACGCTGCACGCGCATCGGGCGTGCACTACGGTCCACGGATTGGCGGATTGGACGGTATGCGATTGTTTCGAGATGCCCGCGATGGCAGCGTCGACGTTCTGCCTCAGGTGCGAACAGGAGTGGACGGATGCAACGAGAAGGACGCGAGCGCCTGCCGGTGCTGGTGGTCGATGGGCACCCGATCGTCGCGGATGCGATCGGCGCGGTGCTCGTTGACCTCGACAACCGGCTCGACATTACGGTTTGTCACAGTGCAGTCGGTGCGATCGACGCTTTTCGTCGGGTGCCCAAGTGGTTCCGGATTCTTGTGGATCTCGAGATGCCCTGCGGCGGGCTGGCGCTGGCACGACAATTTCATGCGTCGGGTATTGCCGATCGATGCGCGATCGTCACGGCCGGCGCGCGGCCGTCGTGGATCGCCGAGGCGAAGCGCCTCGGCATGATCGCGTACGTCGTCAAGGATGCACCGCTCGGCGTGTTCTCCGGCGCATTGCAGTCGATACTCGACGGGCGCCCTGCGTTTCCGGAAATCGTGGCGGGCATGCGGTTGACGGCGCGCCAGCAGGATGTTCTGCAGTTGCTTTGCGCGGGGTATTCGACGAAGGAAATCGCGGTGATGCTGAGTCTGGCCATCGGCACGGTCGACAATCACATTGCGAGCGCGATGCGGATACTGGGTGTGAGGAATCGCACACACGCCATTACGCGGGCACTCGCGCTCGGGATGATCGATGCATGCGAAGGCGAGGGATGGGAGAGCGGATCGGGCGAGCCGGTTGCCCGCAAGCGTGGTGCGATGTCGGCGTGAACGAGCACGTTGATCCGCTGTCAGCGTCGTCGCGGTCGGCTGAGATCTATTTCGAGCAAGAGCGAATACACGAGGAATACGACGGCCCCCGCGCTCCATTTGAACAGTTCCCAGGTGCCCAGCATGTACAGCGCTAGTGCGGATAGTGTGGAAAATATGAGACCTCTGACTGCTCCGCCAGCCAGGGTGCCGATCCACCCACCTCCCAGACGAGGAGCAAGAGGACCGAGAAAGATGCCGTACCGGGCAAATTTTCTCAGCGTTTCGGCGAGGGTTTTGTTTTTCATTGATTGACGGGCCGCATGATCGATTCGGACGATCTCGTCCAACGGACATCGTTTCGGTGGTGTCGCACAAACAGGGTCGATCAGCCGGCGCGTGTCGCGGCTAGTGGCGATGGGCCCAACGGCAGACTACTTCGCTTCCCAGCGTGGCAAGAAACATGAGCGCTGTGGATGCGATCCAGGGCATAGGGGTCCCGATGTCGCTGAAGCAAAGAACGACAGCATTGACGATTGCGAACAGCGCCGTTTTCGCGGCGGAGGCCGTGATAATTCCGGTGCGCCCGCCTCCGAAGCGGGGGGCAAGCGGACTGAAATGAACCGGCGAATCAGGGGGCGTTTCAGTGCGTTCATTACGGTCGGAATTTCATCGGTTTGAGTTCGTTTGGGGTTTCTGCACGACGCGTGACGTCAGTGTCGATTTTTGCGGCTCCATCGGAATTCGACCCAGAGCGAGTAGAGAAGCGCGGTTGAGGTGACGATTAGCCACCCGAAAGTCTTTTGTGACGAGAAGGCGCGAAGCAGAATCGCATAGGAAAGCGAAACTATAGCTGTCCGGATGGTTGCCGCAAGAATGATGCCCTTCCAGTTGCCTCCGAAACGGGGGGCTAGCGGAGCAAGAAAAACGCCGTAGGTCCAGTATCTCGTCAGCATGTCGGTGACCGTGCGGAGTTTCATTGGCTGGAGCGCTTTTCGATCAAGATTTGTCAGGTCGGGGAGGAACATTGCCCCGGCCGGGTCGGTCGGGGCTTCGACTCGATCAGAACCGGCAAATCCAGCTTTGGGAAGGGGAATTCCCTCCGCCAGCAAGAATGGCCATTTGAGGGCCGGCCAGCGCTCCCAGCGCTGTTGCGATCGCGAGGTCGGCGAGATTGATCGGGTTCGGATTGAGCGTGCAGGTAATTGCGCCGCTGGCTTGGTTGGTTTCGTTTTGCGTCAGAACTCGCCTGAATTTAGGTATCCTGTAAATACGAGCAAGCCGATCGCTATCCGATTGACTGTCTCCCCTCAAACTTAACAGCGGTTCGGTCGTCAGAAAATATGGAATTTCTCACGGTTTTTTTGAGACAAGGCGTTCCGTGATTTTGGCGAAGTGTGCGTGAGCTTCTCCGCGGCCCCGGCGGATCGATTTTTGGGCGCAGGTCAAAGGAGTCGCAATAGCGTGCCTTTCGAATGGAGGCGCTTGCCGAGAGGGAGACTTCGGGGAGCGGTCGAAATCTGTCGTTTTCGACGATGGGAGAAACTTGGCGACCGGTGAAGGCGCGTCGCGTCGGATGCTCAGGCTATCGCGACGCACGCAGGCGATGCGGCTTGCACTCAAGAAGCGCTACGCGTGGAGCAAGGGACTGCGGGCGGGGGATGGCTTACGTCCCCTCGTCCGCCTGCAGCGCACCCGGCGCCACCACATCGACACCGGAGGCCTCGAGCGCCGCTCGAATCCGCTTCGCGAACGCGAGCGCATGCGGCCCGTCGCCATGCAGGCAGACGGTCTGCGCATTGAGCGGCACCCATTCGCCGCTCAGTGCCCGAACCTGCCGGTTGCGCACCATGTCGAGCGTGCGCGCGAGCACCGCGTCTTCATCGTCGATCAGCGCGCCGGGCTGGCTGCGCGGCACGAGCGAGCCGTCCGCCCGGTAGCCGCGATCGGCGAACACTTCCTCCACCGCGGCGAGCCCCGCATGCCGTGCGGCTGCGACGAACACGCTGTTCGCGAGCCCGAACACCGCGAGCGACGGATCGAAGTCGCGGATCGCGGACACCACCGCATCGGCGATCATCGGGTCGCGCGCGGCCTGGTTGTACAGCGCGCCGTGCGGCTTCACGTGCGCGATGCGCCCGCCTTCGGCCTGCGCGATCGCCGACAGCGCGCCGAGCTGGTACAGCACGCCCGCGTAGATGTCGCCGGCCGGCAGCTGCATTTCCTTGCGGCCGAAATTCTCCGGATCGTGAAAGCTCGGATGCGCGCCGATCGCCACGCCTTTCTGCACGGCCCAGCGCACGCAGTCGCGCATCGCATTCGCGCCGCCTGCATGCCAGCCGCATGCGATGTTCGCCGATGTGACGAGGTCGAGCAGCGCCTCGTCCGATCCGCATCCTTCGCCGAGATCGGCATTCAGATCGATTTCCATGGTGTTCCTCGTCCACTGATTGCGTGGCCCGTTCTTGCTGCTACTGCCTTCGGTACTGCTACCGCCATCGTCATGCCGCGCGCGACTGGGCGCGGCGGCGCGCTTCCTCGCGCAGGTCGATCGCCACGTCGATCTGCCGCAGGTAGGCACGTTCTGCGATCAGGGCGGCGCGCGCGGCATCGGGTGTCGTGCGCACGAAGCGGATCGGCAGGTTGAGCCGCGCCTGCGCGAGTTTCCACAGGTCCGCACGGATCACCGTGCCGATCTTCGGGTAGCCGCCGGTGGTCTGCGCGTCGTGCATCAGCACGATCGGCTGGCCGTTCGGCGGCACCTGGATCGTGCCGGGCAGCACCGCATGCGACAGCAGCTCGGCCGGCCGCTCGCGCACGAGTTCGACGCCCGCAAGCCGATAACCCATGCGGTTGCTGTTCGCCGTGACGAGCCATTCCTCGTCCCAGAACGCCTGCTGCGCATCGGCGGCGAACGACGCGTAGTCGGGGCCCGGCAGCACGCGCACGGGCATCGCCCACGGCGCATGCGCGGGGCGGTGGCGGCGCGGCGGCTCGTCGACGCGCGCGAACGCGCACCACGCCGGCGCCTTTACGCCGAATTCGGGCGCATCGGCCGCGAGGCAGCCCATTCCGGCCGGAAGCACGCCGACCGGGAGGCGATCGCCGTCGCGCAGCGCGCGGCCGCCGAGGCCGCCGAAGCGCGACGCGAGATCGGTGCTGCGCGAGCCGAGCATCGGCAGCACGTCGATGCCGCCGGCGATGCACAGGTAGCCGCGCATCCCGCGTTTCGCGGCCGGCAGCACGAGCGTCTGCCCGGCCTCGACCGGCAGGCTCCACCACGAATATACGCGCCGGCCGTCGAGCGTGGCGCCGAACTCGGTGCCGGTGATCGCGATGCGGGTCGCGCGCGTGAAGCGGAAGGCGGCCGGGCCGATCGTGATTTCGACGGCGGCTGCGTCGGGACGGTTGCCGACCAGCCGGTTGCCGACCTCGAGCGCGAGGCTGTCGAGCGCGCCGCCCTGCGCGACGCCGAGATGGCGCGAGCCGCGGCGGCCGAGATCCTGCACGGTGGACAGCGGGCCGGCCCGCACCACCTCGATGGTGCCCGGTGCGTTGTTCTGGGTCATCGCGCGTCGACTCCCGCAATGGTGAAGCGCACGCGGTCGCCGGGCAGCAGCAGCGTCGGCTGCGGCCGCGCCGGATCGAACAGCACGTGCGACGTGCGGCCGATCAGTTGCCAGCCGCCGGGAGACGTGGCCGGGTAGATGCCTGTCTGTGCGCCGCCGATGCCGACCGAGCCGGCCGGCACCTCGAGGCGCGGCGCCGCGCGGCGCGGCGTGTGCAGCGCGGCATCGAGCCCGCCGAGATAGGCGAAGCCCGGCTGGAAGCCGACGAAGAACACGACGTAGGCGCCGGCTGCGTGGCGCGCGACGACCTCGTCGGCCGACAGGCCGGTATGGGCGGCGACGGCCGCCAGGTCGGGGCCGGCGGCGCCGCCGTACTCGACCGGGATTTCGACCTCGCGACCGTCCGCATGCTCGACGTCGGCCGTCTCCCACGCGTCACGCAGCGCGGGCGTGAGCGAGTCGGCCGTCGCGGCGAGCGGGTCGAACACGATCGTCAGGTTGTTCATGCCGGGCACGACGTCGACCACGTCGGGCCACGCGCGCGCGGCGTCGGCAACGGCCCAGACGCGGCGCTGGCAATCGAGCGTGGCGGGCGGCGGCACCTCGCAGACGAGGGCGGCATCGCCGAGCGGATAAATGCGGGGTTGCGTCATCGGACTGGCACGGTTCGGACGGCAATGTTAGCGCACATTGTCAATAAAATATCGACAACTTCCCAATAAGCGTTTTCGCCTAGCCCGTATGTCCGGGCTTCTGGCGTACACTCGGCACACCCTGTCATCCGGCTTGCTCCGTCTTTACATGAAGCGTCCTGCGACCAAGATCGTGTCATCCGAACACCTCGTTTCCGATTCGAGCGCGGAGCTGTCGGAGCTCGAATACGGGCTCATCATGGCAGGCAACGCGTTCAACCGGTGGATGGTGCGCTGCATGTCGGCGGCCGGCGCGAAGGACATGACGGCGGTCGAGGTGTCGCTGCTGCATCACGTCAGCCACCGTGAACGCAAGAAGAAGCTCGCCGACATCTGCTTCGTGCTCAATATCGAGGATACGCACGTCGCGACCTATGCGCTGAAAAAACTGATCGCCCGCGGCTATGTGAAGAGCGAGAAGAGCGGCAAGGAAGTGTTCTTCTTCGCGACCGACGCGGGCCGCGACCTGTGCCTGAAGTACCGCGAGGTGCGCGAGCACTGCCTGATCGAGACGCTGAAGGACAGCGGGCTCACCAACGAGCAGATCGGCGACGCGGCGCAGTTGCTGCGCAACGCATCGGGCCTGTACGACACGGCCGCGCGCGCGGCGGCGTCGCTGTAAGCGGTCGGGCAGGGGGCGGGCCGGGGTTGCGCCGGCCGTGGCGCGCGGCAATGCGCCGGCGGGCGTGCGACGACGGACGCGGCGGCGCCCGCCGCATCATCCGGCGGCCGGGTAGAGCGCGCCGTCGGTCACGATCCAGCCCAGTGCGAGGTCGTGCGCTTCGGCCGGCAGTGCGTCGACGCGGCACGCTTCATAGGCGATGCCGACCGTCACGGGCGGCTGGCTGCCCGGCCACGCGGCGAGCGTGCGGTCGTAATAGCCGCCGCCGTAGCCGAGCCGGTAGCGCTGCGGATCGAATCCCACACAGGGAATCAGCAACAGGTCGGGCACGACGACGATTCCCGACGCCGGTTCCGGAATCCGGTGATGGCCTTCGCGCATCGGCGTGTGCGTGTCCCATGCATGGAACTCGAGCGGCGTGTGCCGCTCGCCGATCACGGGCAGCGCCGCGCGCCGGCCGGCACCGGC
>NZ_ASSI01000261.1:0-10475 GCF_000466765.1 Burkholderia sp. AU4i
CGGCGCGCTGTTCGGCGAGCTGGTGCGCATGAACGACGGCGCGTTGCGGCACGACGTGCCGAAGCAGGCGCTGCGCGCGGCGTTCGCGCCGATCGACACGGCTGCGCTGCGCGACCGTGCGATGCAGCTCGCCGCGCGGCGCCTGCCGCCGCCGGGCGATGCCGGCGCGCTGAACACGTGGTGCATGACGATGCCCGTCTGCGCGGTCGCCGATCTGCTGGGCTTCGACGAGACGCAGCTCGACGCGATCGCGGCAGAGGTGGTCGACTTCGTCGCGGCGCTGTCGCCGCTGTCCGATGCCGAGGCGCTGGCCCGCGCGAGCGACGCCGCGCGACAGTTGCTCGACCGGATGACGGTGCACGTCGCGCAGACGCGTGCGCACGACGGCACGCTCGTCGCCGCCGTGCAGCAGGCGGCCCGTGCGGCGGGTTGGCAGGCAAGCGGCGCGCTGGTCGCGAACCTCGTCGGGCTGCTGTCGCAGACGTGCGAGGCGACTGCCGCCTGGCTCGGCAATGTGCTGGCGGCGTGGAACGGGGGCGCGGAAGCGAGCTTGGAAGCGGGCTTAAAAGCGGGCGCAAGCGCCGCGCGCGTCGTGCCGGACGATGCCGCGCTCGACGCGTTCGTTGCAGAAGTCGGGCGCTTCGATTCACCGGTGCAGAATACGCGCCGCTTCGTCGCATCGCGCACGACGATCGAAGGCGTGACCGTCGAAGCCGGCGACGCGATCCTCGTCGTGCTCGCCGCGGCGAACCGCGACCCGGCCGTGCATCGCGATCCGCACCGGCTGATGCCCGGCCGTGCGGCCGGGCCGAATTTCGGCTTCGGCACGGGGCCGCATGGCTGCCCGGGCGAGCGGATCGCACGGGCGGTGACAGCGGGGGCGTTCGGGGCGTGGCTGCGTGCGGGCGGCGGGCCGCGGCACGACGGGCTGGCGTGGCATTACCGTGCGTCGACCAACGTCAGGATGCCGAAGTTCGACGCGGCAGGGTGATCGGGAAAGAGGGACTTAACGGCAGCCTTGCTTTTCCGCCCATTGCTCCTGGGCGGCGACACGGCGCTGCACGCGCTCGACGAGACCGGTTGAAAAGGTTCGCATGCTGATGCCGCGACGCTTGGCGAGGATCGTCTGCGCGACATCGGTGCGCGGGTTCGGCTGGCAGGCCCAGTACAGCGTCATCAGCCAGCCGATGCCGGTCCACCCGAACAGCGCGTTGAACATCGCGACCGTCAGCTTGTCGTGCCGGCCACGCCGGTCGGCAATGACCGCCGGCAGAAAATAGATCGCGATCGCGGCCACCGAACCGGCCACTTGAATCAGGACTGCGTTCTGCATGTTGCTGCTCCATCCGAACTGCAATGGAGCCGATTGTCGCGCTTTTTCCGTTCGCGTGCAGGCCGCGCGCAGACAATTGATTGTTGCGGTTTTAATGATGATCAGCCGGCTTCGGTGTCCGCCGGCTGCATTTCGTTGCTCAGCGCGAAACCTTCGTCACGCCAGCCCGTCACGCCGCCGATCATCAGCTTGACCGGCCGGCCCAGGCGTGCGAGCTGGATCGCCGCGCGCGCGGCGCCGTTGCAGTGCGGGCCCGCGCAGTAGACGACGAACAGCGTGCCGGCCGGATAGCCGGCGAGCTTGCTCTCGATGATCTTGCGGCGCGGCAGGTTGCGCGCGCCGGGCACGTGGCCGGCGGCGAACTGGTCGGGGCCGCGCACGTCGAGCAGTACGAAATCGGGCGCACCCGATGCGAGCGCGTCGTGCACGTCCCAGCAATCGGTCTCGAAGCGCAAGGACGCCTCGAAATGCGCGAGGGCGGCGGGGCTGTCGGCAGCGGGGACGTCGGTGACGTAGGACATGGTCAAGTTCTCCTGAAGGTTGCGTGGAACGCAGTGGAATGATGGGCAGTATCGCGGTTCGGCGACTGTCGCGGCAGTGGCGCGATCGACAAGTTCCGGTAACATCGCGCCATGCACAATCATCTCGTCGTCGCGCTCGCCTACGATCGCCTCTGCACCTTCGAATTCGGCTGCGTGGTCGAACTGTTCGCGCTCGAACGCCCCGAGCTCGGAGTCGACTGGTATCGCTTCGCGGTCTGCGCGAGCGAGCCGGGGCCCGTGCGCGCGGCGGGCGGCATCACGGTCGCCGCGCCGTATCGGCTCGCGACGCTCGATCGCGCCGATACCATCGTGATTCCCGGCTGGCGCGATCCGGACGAACCGCCGCCGGAGCCGTTGCTGAAGAAACTGCGGGCCGCGCATCGCCGTGGCGCGCGGCTTTGCTCGATCTGCTCGGGCGTGTTCGTGCTGGCCGCGGCCGGCGTGCTCGACGGCCTCACGGTCACGACCCACTGGCGCTATGCGGAGAAACTGCAGGCGCGTTATCCCGCGCTGCGCGTGAATCCCGATGCGCTTTACGTCGACGAAGGGCAGGTCGTCACGTCGGCCGGATCGGCGGCGGGGCTCGACATGCTGCTGCATCTCGTGCGCCGCGATCACGGCGGCGTGATCGCGAACCGGGTCGCGCAGCGCCTCGTGCTCCCGCCGCATCGCGACGGCGGCCAGGCGCAGTTCGTGCCGCGCCCGGTCGCGCCGGGCGGCACCGACCGGCTCGCGAAGCTGATCGACTGGATGCGCGCGCACGCGGCCGAGCCGCACACGCTCGCGTCGCTCGCCGCGCAGGCCGCGATGAGCACGCGCACGCTGCAGCGGCAGTTCGCGGACGCGACGGGGATGTCGCCGCTCGCATGGCTGATCCGCGAACGCGTGAACGTGGCGAAGGACATGCTCGAAGCGCATCCCGCGCTGTCGCTCGCGCAGGTGGCGGCGCGCGCGGGGTTCGGGTCGGAGGAGTCGCTGCGGCGGCATTTCCGGCGCGTCGCGGCGACGAGCCCGGCCGCGTATCGGCGCGGGATGGATCGTGGCGTAAGATCGCAGGACGCTTGAGCGCCGCGCTGTTGCGCGGTGGCTTTCGTACCCGGCGGCGCACCGCCTGACCGGGGCATTCCGGACGAAAGCGCAACAAACCAACAACATGACACTCAGAGAGAACCTCGGATTCGGCTTCATGCGCGATGACGCGCACGTCTATTGCCACGATGGCCCGCTGCGGGACCGCGCCGGCAACCTCATCGAAGGCATCGCGATCGACAGCTTCCGGCCGTTGTCCCCGTATCTGGCGACGGACGGCGTGCGTGCCTATGCGTGCACTTTCACGTGGTTGCGCTTCACCGTGCTCGACGTCGACGTCGCGACGTTTCGCCTGCTGGACGAGTCGCATGCCGTCGACGCGAACCATGTCTATTTTCAGAACCGTAAACTTGCCGGCGCGTCGCCTGCGCGCTTTCGGCTGCTGAGCGAATCATGGGGGCATGACGACCGTTACCTGTATCACTACGGCAAGCGCATGCGCGGCGCGGATCCCGCGACGCTGCGTTGGGTCGGCGCGTATCTGGTCGACGCACAGCGCGTCTGGTACGGCGGGCGGGCAGTGGAAGGCGCCGATGCGGCGAGCTTTGTCAGCGCGGATGAAGTGGCGCAGGATCAGGCGACCGACCGCGCGCGTCCCTACCGTTACGGCCATGCGGATGATCCCGGCCCGCGCGAGCAATGGGAACGCAACTGGTCGCCGTTCTTCGCCGCGCGTCCCGAATTGCAGGGGTACTGGTGGCATGCGCTGATCGGGCAGGCCGAGGCGGACGTATCGACGCGGGAACTCGGCGGCGGATACCGGGTGATCGGCGATCAGGTGTACCTGCACGACCTGCCGCTGCTCGAACCGGACGCGGGGACGGTCCGATGGCTCGGCGATTCATTCATCGCGGACCGCTCGCGGCTCTATTCGTATTCGGAGTACCACAAGGGCTTTCTTCGCGGAGGGCCGCTTCCGGGCGATCCTGCGCAGTGGCGGCATCTTGGCGGGCCGTGGTATCAGGCCGGCGACCATTGCTATCGGCAGCAATGGCGCGGCCATGCGGAGGCCGCGAAGGTCGACGGCAAGACGTTCGAGATCCTGAACGATACCTATGCGAAGGATCGCAATGGCGTGCTGTGCATGCTGGTACGCAAGCGCGGCATCGATCCCGCACGAATCGAAGTCGTCGGCGACGACCATCTGCGGGAGGGGGGCCGGCTGTTCTATTTCGGCAAGGAAGTGAAGGCCAGGTTCGACGCCCCGACGGCCGAACCGGTCGGTCACGGCTTTCTGCGCGACGGGCAGGGGCGATTGCTGCACTACAACCAGCCGTATCGGCGCGGCGTCGACGGAGCGACGCTCACGTTCCTGTCCGAGTATTTCGCACGGGACCGCGCGCGTGCCTACGTCTATTGCAACGGCGCCGAACTCGTGCCGCTGCCCGGCGTCGATCCGGCCGCCTTTCATCTGGAGCAACCCGATATCGGCACGGACGGCAGTCGTCGCTACGTGTATCAGGCATGGCTGGCTGCGTGGCGCGCGCGTGACAGGTCACCGATGCCCGACTACGTGCCGCCGGACTACGTGGCGCCCGAAGCGGGAGCACGGGCCGATGCCGGACCGGCGCCCGAATCGGTGTCGGCGAACGGGTTCCGGCAGGCGTCGCCCGCCGGGCCGGACGCCGCCCGCCGGGCGTGCGTGATCGAATGGGCGCGCGACGAGACGGGCGAACCGCGACTCGTCGTGGCCGGCGACGGGTTCTGCGACATCTGGGATCTGGCGCAGCGGCAGGTGGTCGCGTCGTTTGCGCTGCCTCGTCCGTTCGTGCCCGACGAGACGGAGGCGACGGCCATGGACCGACTGCGCAACGTGCCGGTGAGCGCGTCGGCCGATGCGTCGTTGTCGACGCTGATTGTCGCGTACTGGGACAACACGACACTTTACCGGGTCGATGCCACGAGCGGTGCAGCGGACGCGTGCTGGCGGGCGGACAGCCGTTATGACGATCTGGAACGGGTTCATCTGTCGCCGGACGCGCGCGAAGCGTGGGTGCGCATCCGCAACCGGCTCTATCGTGTGCCGCTCGCCGGCGACGGCACGCTCGACGTGCTCGATTACGATCTGGCCGACCAGCGTTTCCAGGATGCTCCGTTCGCGGTGAGCGCCAGCCGGCATCGCCGCGCATTCGCGCGGGACGCGGCGCTGACGGTGCGCACGGATGGCGCGACCGATTGCGACATACCCGGCGCGGACAACGGCTTTCCATGCGCGTTTTCGGACGACGGCACGCGCGTGCTGGTGCGCGACGCGAAATTCGTGTTGCGCGAGTTCGACGTCGACAGCGGCGAGCGCCTCGCGTTGCATCGTGGCGGCTGGTGCGAGCGCAAGTGGTTCAAGAGCCAGGCCGGCTGGATCGGCGGGCGCCCCGTGTTCGTCGGCCTGCCGGTGGGCGGGCAGGGCGAGGTCGACATCTGGGATGTGCTCGACAACCGGCTGCTGTTTCGCATCGAGGCCGCCGCACGCGTGCCCGAGCCGGACGCGGGCTGACACCGTCGCGACGCTGCGGCCGGTCGCGGGAAGGACGCCGGGAGATTCCGAAGCCGATGCGAGCAGCCGACGCGACCGCGCCGTGATACGGCGCATGCATCCTCCAACCCGACGACGACGGTGCAGCGCAGGCGGCCGGTGACCGGAGCAACCGGCCGCGTGTACTGAACGGCCGCGTGCCATCGCGGCCGGTGCAGGCTCAGCGCGAAATGGTGTCGCGCGCTTTCTGCTTGATGCACGCGATCCGGTATACGCCATCCTCGACTTCGACACCGTGCGTGTCGTGCGTGAAGCCCGGGAAGCGCAGGTCGTACTGCTCGAGCGCCTTCAGGTAACCGAGCAGCGGGCCGTCGGCCGGCCCCGCGTTCTCGCCGGGCATCAGCAGCGGAATGCCGGGCGGATAGGGCACGACACCCGTCGCGACGGTGCGGCCTTCCATCTCCGACAGCTCCAGCATCTCGATGTCGTTGTGCACGAGATGCTCGAACGCCTCGGCCGGGCTGTAATCGGGCTTCGGCAGCGTCGAGAAGCCGCGCGACATCATCTCGGTCGTCTTCAGGTCGCTCATCGCGCTGAACATCAGGTCGCACAGGTCGCGCAGGCCGAGCTTGCCGTAGCGTTCCGGATAGCGCGCGACGAGTTCGGGCAGTGCCTGTTCGAGCGGCGCGTTCGCGTCGTAGTCGCGCTTGAAATCGAGCAGCGTGTTGACGAGCGTGCCCCACTTGCCCTTCGTCACGCCGAGCGAGAACAGGAACAGGATCGTGAAGTCGGTCGTTTTCTCGACGACGATCCCGTGCCGGTCGAGATACGCGGTGACGACCGATGCCGGAATGCCGACCGGCATTAGCCCGCCGTGCGATGCGACGCCCGGCGTGACGATCGACACCTTGATCGGGTCGAGCATGCAGTAGTCGTCCTCGAGATCGCCGAAGCCGTGCCACGTGTCGCCCGGATGCAGTACCCAGCACGACGGGTCGGTGGCGAGCAGCGTCTCGTCCGCTTCGTGGAAGCGCACGCGGCGGCCCGTCTTGCGATCGACGACGTTGTCGGGCTGCCAGCCGTTGAAGAACCAGTCGTTGTTCTCCGCGCATTCCGCATGCAGGCGCGCAAGCATCTGGCGGAACGCGACGGCCTCGCGGATCGCGTCGGTCGTCAGCGCCTCGCCGCCGGGGCCGTCCATCATCGCGGCGCTCACGTCGTTCGACGCGATGATCGCGTAGTTCGGCGACGTCGACGCATGCATCATGTACGCCTCGTTGAAGCGCGCATGCTCGATCGGGTTGCGGCCGTCGCGGACGTGGATGAACGACGCCTGCGACAGCGCGGCGAGCAGCTTGTGCGTCGATTGCGTCGCGAACACCGTCGGCTTGCTCGCGTCGTGCTGCGACGGATCGCCGTGCATCGCGTGACGGTCGCGGTAGATCGGGTTGAAGCGCGCATAGCCGTACCACGCCTCGTCGAAGTGCAGTCGATCGACGCTCTGCCCGAGCAGTTCCTCGACGCGCGCGACGTTGTAGCAGAGGCCGTCGTACGTCGAGTTCGTGATCAGCGCATGCACGGGCGTCGGATCGATGCCGTCGCGGCCGCGCACGAGCGGGTTCGCGTCGATCGCGAGCCGCACCGCGGCGGCCGTCAGCCGCTCGGGCATGATCGGCCCGATGATCCCGTAATGGTTGCGCGACGGAATCAGGTAGGTCGGAATCGCGCCGGACATCGTCATCGCGTGCTCGGCCGACTTGTGGCAGTTGCGGTCGCACAGCGCGACCTGGTTGCGCGTGACGCTCGCCATCAGGATCACGCGGTTCGACATCGACGAGCCGTTCGTCACGTGATACGTGCGGTGCGCGCCGAACACGCGCGCCGCGTAGCGTTCGCTTTCGCCGATCGGGCCGGAGTGGTCGAGCAGCGAGCCGAGTTCGCCGACCGAGATCGACAGGTCCGAGCGGAACAGCGCCTCGCCGAAGAATTCGAAGTACGCGCGGCCCACCGGCGATTTCAGGAACGCGGTGCCGCCGGTGTGACCAGGTGTGTGCCACGAGTATTCGTACACGCGCGAGAATTTCGCGAGCGCGCGGAACATCGGCGGCAGCACGGTCTCGCGGTAGCGTTCGATCGCGGCGACGATCCGCCCGCCGATGAACGCGGTGGTGTCCTCCAGCATCCAGATGAAGTCGTCGGCCTTGCGCATCGCGTCGACGGGAATCGCGGATGCGCTCGCGCGGCTCGCGAGCAGGAACACGGGCACGGTCGCGTTGCGCGCGCGCATTGCGTCGAGCACGGCCTGCGCGGGTGCGTGGCCGGCGTCGTTGCCGAGTTCCCAGTTGAGCAGCAGGCACTGGATCGCCGGATCGGCGGCGACGACCGCGCAGGCGTCGTCGGCGGACGTCGCGATCACGACGTCGACGAGCCGGGTGCGCAGCTCCTCGGCAAGCGCCGTCGCGGCGCGCCCGGTGGCCGTGCGTTCGTCGATGTCGTGCTGCACGAGCAGCGCCTTCATGCCGAGGCGGCGGAAGGCCGGTTGGGTCAAGGATGCGGTCATGTCATTCCCCCGTTTGCTGGGTTGCCTGGACGCTCGCGGCAACGGCCGGCGAGCGCGCGTGAAGGGTGTCGGCCTGGTGACGGCCCACGGAAATCCAGAAGGTCGCGGCGAGCGCGGCGATGGTCACGCCGAGCGCGAGATAGCGCACCCAGCGCGGCGAGCGGCCGCCCGGATGGACATGGGTTTCCTCGATCTCGCGCTGGCGGTTGATCGACAGCTCGTAGAAGACGATCGTCGCGACGACGAAGATCAGCGACCAGCGCGTCTGCTGGCCGTCGGAGCCGACCATCGCCCACAGCGCGTAGACGGCGCCGATCAGGCCGACGATCGTGTAGAACGTGAACTGGTGCGACGGCATCTTGCCGTAGCCGAGCACCTTGATCGCGATGCACGAATAGATGTACGGCAGCAGCGTCATGATCACGGCGATCGACGCGATCTTGCCGAACTGCTCGCTGGCGCTCGGCGACATCGTCGCGAGTACCTGCACCGACATGATCAGCGCGACGATCGCGAGGCCGGCCGACGGCACGTTCTTCGAGTTGACGCGCGCGAACACGCTGGCGAACAGGCCGTCGTCGGCGGCCGCCTTCGCCGTCTGGCCGACCAGCAGCGTCCACCCCGCGAGCGAGCCGAGGCAGCCGAGCGCCGCGCACAGCGCGACCGCGTTCGCGGCCGTATTGCCGAGCGCGAGGCGCGCGGCATCCGCGAACGGCGCGCTCGATGCGAGCAGCGCCTTGTTCGGGATCATCCCCATGATCACGGTCGAGCTGAGCACGTAGCAGACGGCCGCGAGCACCACGCCGCCGACGGTCGCGATCGGCACGTTGCGCGACGGATTCTCGACGACGCCGGCCGATACCGATGCGCTTTCCACGCCGATGAATGCCCACAGCGTGAAGTTCAGCGTCGCGCCGATCGCGCTGAAGCTGTTGGTGCCCGACACGTTCCAGCCGGCGAAATACACGTCCTTGCTGAACCAGAACCAGCCGAACACGGCCATCCCGAGGATCGGCACGAGCGCGAAGACCGTCGTGACCGACTGCACGCGGCCGACGACGTTCGGCCCGAGGATGTTCGCGTACGTGAACAGCCAGATCACGAAGATCTGCGCGAGCGCGAACACGAGCGGGTCCTTCAGTACCGGGAAGAAATGCGTGAGGTAGCCGAGGCCGGCGACCGCGAGGCCGACGTTGCCGAGCACGTTCGCGAGCCAGTAGATCAGGTTGGTCTGGTAGCCCATGTACGGGCCGAACGACTTGCGTGCATACGCGTACGGGCCGCCGGCGGCCGGGTCGATCGCGGCGAGCTTCGCGAACACGAGCGCGAGCGACACGGCGCCGACGACGGTGATCAGCCAGCCGAAGATCGCGATGCCGCCGGTCGCGGCGAGGTTCGCGGGCAGCATGAAGACGCCGGAGCCCATCATGTTGCCCGCGACCATCAGCGTGGCGGGAATGACGCCGATTTTCGGCGCGGAAGCCGCGGCCGGCGTGGCGGCGGCGCGGGAGGAGGACGAGCTGGCATCGGACATGCGACGCTCCTTGAGAAGACGTGTTTCGGTTGAGGTGACGCGGTATGGCGCCGGTCGACGATTCCGGTGCGGTTCGTCGTTTTAATTGACGCGTTCATGTTATCGCTCGGGGTGATTATTAATAAGGGTAAACGCCGGCATTTAATAACTTGAATATTGATGAATGTCATTGAAGCCGGTGAAACGGTGTTTGAGTTCCGGGTGGGGCGGCCCGGGCCGCAAGGCTGGAGGGCATTTTTTCCGTCTCGATCCGGGCGGGCGAGATTGCGCTGCCGAAGCTTCGATGAATAATCGTTTTTTACGAACTGGTTAAATCATTTCTCGATCAAAATGGCACCGTAATCGGGGTTTGTCTTTGTCGGTTATTATCGGGCGCATTAAATGCGCGCCGCCGGCGCGCGCGACCACCGCTGCTTCCCCGAGGATGATTCCGATGACGACGCTGCCTTCCCGTTTGCCGCTGATCCAGGCCCCGATGGTCGGTTCACTGAGCCCGCTCGCGATCGCCGTGTGCGAAGCCGGCGGGCTCGGCTCGCTCGCCTGTGCGGCACTGGGCCCGCAGCAATTGCGCGACGAGATCGCGGCGATCCGGGCGCGCACGAGCGCACCGTTCAACGTGAACTTCTTCTGCCATACGCCGCCGGCGCCCGATGCCGCGAGCGCCGCGCGCTGGCGCGCGGCGCTCGCGGGCTACTACGCGGAAGCCGGGCTCGATCCGGCCGACGTGAAGGGCGGCCCCGGACGCGCGCCGTTCGACGATGCGATGTGCGCGGTCGTCGAGGAGTTGCGCCCGGCCGTCGTGAGCTTTCACTTCGGGCTTCCGGACGATCCGCTGCTCGATCGCGTGCGGCGCACGGGCGCGCAGGTCGTCTCGTCCGCGACGACCGTCGAGGAAGCGCGCTGGCTGGATGCGCGCGGCGTCGACGCGATCGTCGCGCAGGGCGCGG
>NZ_ASSI01000262.1:0-543 GCF_000466765.1 Burkholderia sp. AU4i
CACCGCCCGCGCCGCCGCCCGATGCACGCGCGGCCGCCGCCCCGAGGTTCATGATGCCGGCCGCCTGCACGTGCGCGGACGCGCCCGCCAGCAGCATCAAGGCCACGGCCCGGACCAGCGGCCGCAGTTCCGATTTCAGGACCGGGCGCGAACCCGTCGTGTCAGGTTGTCGTGCCGTGCGTGCGCGTGCTGCCATTCTTCACCCCGAATCCTATGAAATTGCGCTGGACGACGGTCGCGCGGAAAGCGGCGCCAATCCGTTTTCGCGCTCGGTCGTTGCAACCGGGATCGACCCCGGCCACTGGAATCCCAAGAACATACGAAGGCCCGATGGCAGCCGCGTGGCGGGTGTTACGGACCATTCGGGCCGCTTGCCAAAGGTCCGTAGCTTTTGTCACAGTCGGCCGGGCCGGTCACGCGGTGTCGCGATGCGCAAGGATGCGGGCCGCGAGCGCCTGCGCCACGCGTTCGACCAGTGCCGGCCAGTCGCCGGGCAGCCCCTGCCGGAACAGCGTCGCGGACGGATACCACGGGCTGTCGTCG
>NZ_ASSI01000263.1:0-13609 GCF_000466765.1 Burkholderia sp. AU4i
CCGTCGGCGCCGCGCTTCGGGCCGGCACGGCGCGGCACGGTGCGCGCCGCCGTGTCGTGCACGGGCGGCGCGGCATCCTCCGCGTCGAACGGATCGGCGGAATCGGCAACGGCAGCGGAGGAACGGCGTGGTGACACAGGCATCGGATCGTCTGGGTGCTTCGCAAGGCAAGTACAATAGCGGCTTTCACGTCGTCCGAACGAACGACGCCGGCCAGGCCGCGCATCCCGTCATCATAGCGGCTCGCGCGCCCCATTTACGCGTTTCCGCCCTGCCGGCAACGCTCGCCGGCCGTTTCGAACCAGCCCGCATGTTCACGCTTTCCGATTTCGATTTCAATCTGCCGCCCGAGCTGATTGCGCAAACCGCGCTGCCCGACCGCACCGCGAGCCGCCTGCTCGAGGTCGACGGCACCGTCGAGCCCGCGCGCCTCGTCGACCGCCGCTTCGCCGAGCTGCCGTCGTGCATCGCACCCGGCGACCTGCTCGTCTTCAACGATACCAAGGTCCTGAAGGCGCGGTTCTTCGGCCAGAAGGCCAGCGGCGGCAAGATCGAGGTGCTGGTCGAGCGCGTGACCGGCACGCACACGGCGCTCGCGCAGATCCGCGCAAGCAAGTCGCCGGGTGCCGGCACGACGCTGCGTCTCGCCGATGCGTTCGACGTGACCGTCGGCGAGCGCGTCGAGCCGTTCTTCACGCTGGTCTTCCCCGAGCCGTGCCTCGACCTGATCGAGCAGTACGGCCGCCTGCCGCTGCCGCCCTATATCGAGCACGATCCCGACGCGACCGACGAGACGCGCTACCAGACCGTCTACGCGAGCAATCCGGGGGCGGTCGCCGCGCCCACGGCCGGCCTGCACTTCGACCAGCCGATGCTCGACCGGCTCGACGCGATGGGCGTCGAACGCGCGACGCTGACGTTGCACGTCGGTGCCGGCACGTTCCAGCCGGTGCGCGTCGACAACATCGCCGAGCACAAGATGCACAGCGAGTGGTATGACCTGCCGCAGTCGCTCGTCGACAAGATCGCCGCGACCCGCGCGCGCGGCGGCAGCGTGATCGCGGTCGGCACGACGTCGATGCGCGCGCTCGAAGCCGCGGCGCGCACCGCCGACGAAGCGGGCCGCCCGCTCGCGGCGACGCAGGCCGAGACCGACATCTTCATCACGCCGGGCTATCGTTTCCGCGTGGTCGACCGGCTCGTGACGAATTTCCACCTGCCGAAGTCGACGCTGCTGATGCTGGTGTCCGCGTTCGCGGGCGTCGAGACGATCCGGGCCGCGTACCGTCACGCGATCGAACAACGCTACCGCTTCTTCAGCTACGGCGACGCGATGCTGCTCACGCGGCGCGACACGCCGGAGACGCCGCGCGCGTAGCACGACAGGCGCGAACATGCGGCGGCCGCGCGATTGCGCGGCGGACGTTGCGCTTCGCGCTGCCGCACGCCGCGTGGGTGGCTCCGCGCTGTTGCCCCCGCGGTTGCCCCGCGGTTGCCCCTTTTCCCGCGGTACGCGCTACGATGGCGCGCACCTGTTTTTCCCCGCCGCCGGCCTGCCGGCGGCGTTTCCAACATGCGCCGGACTGTTCTCCGGTGGCAAGGAGAATAAAGCGATGACCGAAGGTTCATCCCACGATACGCACGATGCGCACGCCCCCGTGCAGGACCGCCCCGCAAACGGGCTCGAATTCGAACTGCTGACGACCGACGGCCATGCGCGCCGCGGCCGCGTGAAGCTCAATCACGGCGTGGTCGAGACGCCGATCTTCATGCCGGTCGGCACGTACGGCACCGTGAAGGCGATCCAGCCGCGCGAGCTGCACGAGATCAAGGCTCAGATCATTCTCGGCAACACGTTCCACCTGTGGCTGCGCCCGGGCCTCGACACGATCGACGCGCACGGCGGCCTGCACGGCTTCATGGGCTGGAACAAGCCGATCCTGACCGACTCGGGCGGCTTCCAGGTGTTCTCGCTCGGCGACCTGCGCAAGATCACCGAGGACGGCGTCACGTTCGCGTCGCCGATCAACGGCGACAAGCTGTTCCTGTCGCCGGAAGTGTCGATGCAGATCCAGAAGGTGCTGAACTCCGACGTCGTGATGCAGTTCGACGAGTGCACGCCGTACGCAACCAACGGCGTGCCGACCACGCACAAGGAAGCGGCCGACTCGATGCGCATGTCGCTGCGCTGGGCGAAGCGCTCGCTCGACGAATTCAACCGGCTCGGCAACCCGAACGCGCTGTTCGGGATCGTCCAGGGCGGCATGTTCGAGGACCTGCGCGACGAATCGCTCGCGGGCCTCGCGGAACTCGGCTTCCACGGCCTCGCGATCGGCGGGCTGTCGGTCGGCGAACCGAAGGAAGACATGATGCGCGTGCTGCGCCACGTGGGCCCGAAGCTGCCGGCCAACAAGCCGCACTACCTGATGGGTGTCGGCACGCCGGAGGACCTGGTCGAGGGCGTCGCGAACGGCGTCGACATGTTCGACTGCGTGATGCCGACCCGCAACGCGCGCAACGGCTGGCTCTTCACGCGCTTCGGCGACGTGAAGATCCGCAACGCGACGCACAAGAACTCGCTGAAGCCGCTCGACGCGAGCTGCACGTGCTACACGTGCCAGAACTTCTCGCGCGGCTACCTGCATCACCTGCACCGCGTCGGCGAGATCCTCGGCGCGCAGCTCAACACGATCCACAACCTGCACTACTACCTGCAGCTGATGAGCGAGATCCGCGACGCGATCGAGACCCATACGTTCGACGCGTTCCGCCAGCGCTTCGCGGAGGATCGCGCGAGAGGGGTCGACTGACGGGCGGGCCGCCCGCGCCGCGGCCCGTCACATAGGACGTGTACTAAATAACGCGTCCCGACGGTCGAATCCGGTCGCCAAACATTACAATTGCCTTTCCAAACGAGTCGCAACAGCACCGGTTCGCGCTTTAACAGCTTGATCCGAAAGCGCATTTGCCGAGCCGTTTGCGCATGGGGCCGGTGGTAGAATAACCGGCTTATTTTTCGATCTTCCCCTACGGAGAGACCAACGTGCCGTTCATTTCCAACGCGTTCGCCCAAGGTGCCGGTGGCGCCGAATCGAGCCTGATGAGCTTCCTGCCGCTCATCCTGATGTTTGCCGTGCTCTACTTCATCATGATCCGTCCGCAGATGAAGCGTCAGAAGGAGCACCGCAACATGCTCGCGGCCATGGCCAAGGGCGACGAAGTCGTCACGAGCGGCGGCCTCGTGGGCAAGGTGACGAAGGTCACCGAAGGCTACATCGGCGTCGAGATCGCCGAAGGCACCGAAATCACCGTGCAGAAGGCCGCGGTCACGACCATTCTGCCGAAGGGCACGATCAAGTCGCTGTAAGCCCTTCACCGAGCGTCCGGCTTCCCGCGCCGTGCCCGCCTGAGAGAGCGGGCCGCCGCGGCGCCGGACGCGACGCTTTCACGCCAACCCCCCGTTCGGCTCCCTCATGAATCGTTATCCACTCTGGAAATATGTCGTGATGGTCGTGGCGCTCGCCATCGGCCTTCTGTACACATTGCCCAACTTCTTCGGCGAAGCGCCGGCGGTGCAGGTGTCGAGCGGCAAGGCCACGGTCAAGCTCGACTCGACCACGCTGACCCAGGTCGAATCGGCGCTCGCCGCCGCGCAGATCACGCCGGACGACGTCACCTTCGAGAACACGGCGACGAACGCGAACATCCGCGTGCGCCTGAAGGACACCGACACGCAGCTGCGCGTCAAGGACCTGCTGCAGAAGTCGCTGAACGCCGACCCGAACGATCCGCAGTACGTCGTCGCGCTGAACCTGCAGAGCGCGTCGCCGCGCTGGCTGACCGCGCTGCACGCGCTGCCGATGTATCTGGGCCTCGACCTGCGTGGCGGCGTCCACTTCCTGCTCCAGGTCGACATGACGGGCGCGCTCACGAAGAAGCTCGATTCCGACGCGTCCGACGCGCGCACGCTGCTGCGCGACAAGAACATCCGCGACGGCGGCGTGAGCCGCGTCGACCAGTCCGTGGTCGTCAATTTCAGCGATGCGCAGACGGCGGAAGACGCCCGCAAGGTGCTCGCGCTGTCGATCACCGAACTGCAATGGGCGACCCAGCCCGGCGGCGGCGGCACGCAGGTCGTCGGCACGTTTACGCCGGCCGTGCAGAAGTCCGTCGAGGACGCCGCGCTCAAGCAGAACCTGACGACGCTCCACAACCGCGTGAACGAACTCGGCGTGTCGGAGCCGATCCTGCAGCAGCAGGGCAGCGACCGTATCGTCGTCGAGCTGCCGGGCGTGCAGGACACCGCGAAGGCGAAGGACATCATCGGCCGCACCGCGACGCTCGAAGCGCGCCTCGCCGACCCGATCAACACGCACCCGAACCCGAACGACCCGGTGCCGCCGGGTGAAGAACTGTTCACGCAGGGCAACCAGGCGCCGGTGCTGCTGAAGAAGGAAGTGATCTTCACGGGCGACCGCATCATCGATGCATCGGCCGGTTTCGACGATCACCAGCGTCCGTCGGTCAACATCCGCCTCGATTCGGCGGGCGGCCGCTCGGTGCGCGCGGTGTCGCGCGAGAACATCGGCAAGCCGATGGCGATGGTGCTGTTCGAGAAGGGCAAGGGCGAGGTGCTGACGGTCGCGACGATCCAGTCGGAGCTCGGTGACCGCTTCCAGATCACGGGCCAGCCGACGCCGCAGGCCGCGGCCGACCTCGCGCTGCTGCTGCGCGCCGGTTCGCTCGCCGCGCCGATGGACATCATCGAGGAACGCACGATCGGCCCGAGCCTCGGCGCCGACAACATCAAGATGGGCGTCCACTCGGTGATCTGGGGCTTCTGCGCGATCGCCGTGTTCATGATCGCGTACTACATGCTGTTCGGCGTGATCTCGGTGATCGGCCTGTCGGTGAACCTGCTGCTGCTCGTCGCCGTGCTGTCGCTGATGCAGGCCACGCTGACGCTGCCCGGTATCGCCGCTATCGCGCTCGCGCTCGGTATGGCGATCGACTCGAACGTGCTGATCAACGAGCGCGTGCGTGAGGAACTGCGCGCGGGCCAGCCGCCGCAGCTCGCGATCCAGTCGGGCTACGCGCACGCATGGGCGACGATTCTCGACTCGAACGTCACGACGCTGATCGCCGGCCTCGCGCTGCTCGCGTTCGGCTCGGGCCCGGTTCGCGCGTTCGCGATCGTGCACTGCCTCGGTATCCTGACGTCGATGTTCTCCGCGGTGTTCTTCTCGCGCGGGATCGTCAACCTCTGGTACGGCGGCCGCAAGAAGCTGAAGTCGCTCGCGATCGGCCAGGTGTGGAAGCCGGAAGGCGCCGCTGCCGCCGCACCGTTCGCCGAGGCGGACGATGCGACCGACACCGCGCGTGCCGCGAAGCTCGCCGCGCCCGCGAAGGGCAACGCGCCGCGCACCGGCAAGCCGCAGCTGCGCAACCGCGCACAGCAAGGCGTGTCGCCGAAGAAACCGGGCTCGACCCAATAAGGCCCCGGAGAAGACCATGGAATTTTTCCGCATCCGTAAAGACATTCCGTTCATGCGGCACGCGCTGGTGTTCAACGTGATCTCGCTGGTCACGTTCCTCGCCGCCGTGTTCTTCCTGTTCCACCGCGGGCTGCACCTGTCCGTCGAATTCACCGGCGGGACGGTGATCGAGGTGCAGTACCAGCAGGCCGCCGAACTCGAACCCGTGCGCGCAACGCTCGGCAAGCTCGGCTACGCCGACGCGCAGGTGCAGAACTTCGGCACGTCGCGCAACGTGCTGATCCGGCTGCAGCTGAAGGAAGGCCTCACGTCCGCCCAGCAGAGCGACCAGGTGATGAGCGCGCTGAAGGCACAGAGCCCGGACGTCACGCTGCAACGCGTCGAATTCGTCGGCCCGCAGGTCGGCCGCGAACTCGCGACCGACGGCCTGCTCGCGCTCGCGTGCGTCGTGATCGGCATCGTGATCTACCTGTCGTTCCGCTTCGAGTGGAAGTACGCGGTGGCCGGCATCATCGCCAACCTGCACGACGTCGTGATCATTCTCGGCTTCTTCGCGTTCTTCCAGTGGGAGTTCTCGCTGGCGGTGCTCGCGGCCATCCTCGCGGTGCTCGGCTACTCGGTCAACGAGTCGGTCGTCATCTTCGACCGGATCCGCGAAACGTTCCGCCGCGAACGCAAGATGACCGTGCAGGAAGTGATCAACCACGCGATCACGACCACGATGTCGCGTACGATCATCACGCACACGTCGACCGAAATGATGGTGCTGTCGATGTTCTTCTTCGGCGGCCCGACGCTGCACTACTTCGCCCTCGCGCTGACGGTCGGCATCATGTTCGGCATCTACTCGTCGGTGTTCGTCGCGGGCTCGCTCGCGATGTGGCTCGGCATCAAGCGCGAAGACCTGATCAAGGAAAAGAAGACCGCGCACGATCCGGACGATCCCAACGCAGGCGCGCAGGTTTAAGCGCCGCGCTGCTTCGGCACAGACGAAAAACCGGCCCGGTTGGGCCGGTTTTTTTTTCGCCCGTATTTTCGCCCGTCCCGCCAGCGTGGAGCGCGCGGCCCGCTCGCCCCGCCCGGTCACTCGCGTCGGCTACAATCGTGACCGTCCCGCCGCGCCGCCCGCCGGCCATGCGCCGGCGGGACAGCACCTTCGCCCTCCGTTCCAACGTGCGGTCCCGATGATGCCTTCCAAGCGTGCCGTCCTTCGCCTTGCCGTTTGCGCAGCCGTCACGGCCGCGTTCCTGCCGTGCGCGTCACCGGTCGGTGCGCAACAACCGGCATCCGCCCCGCCCGCCTCTGCTCCCGCCGCCTCCTCCTCGTCATCCGCCTCACACGCCTCACCCGCCACCGCCCGGCCGCCTTCACCCTGCCCGCCCGACTGGGAGCCGCAGATCTGCGAGCTCAAGGCGGCGGTGGAAGTGCTGAAGCGGCAGCACCTGACCGACGTCGACATCGGCGCGCTGCTCGACGCCACGACCCACGCGGGAATCAGGACACTGCCGTACGCGCGGTTCTTCGATGCGAAGGAGGAGCAGGAGCGAAGCGAAGACGAACGGCGTGCGCGCGACGGCACGCCCGGCATCGGCATCGTCTTCGAGACGCGGCCCGACGGGCTGCACATCGTCGACGTGATTCCCGACGCGCCCGCGGAACAGGCCGGCGTGCGCCCCGACGATCTCGTCGTCGCGATGAACGATACGAGCGTCGTCGGCATCGACGCCGCCGACCTGACCAAGCTCGCCAAGGGCGATGCGGGTGTGCCGCTGAAGCTCGCGGTACAGCGCGGCCCGTCGCACGCGATGCTGAGCTTCGCGCCCGTGCGGACGATCCTCAAGCCGCACCCTGCGACCGCGAAACGGCTCGCCGGCGACGTCCTGTACACGCGCCTGTCGAGCTTTCCGGAACCCGCGGTCGGCGCCTACATCGACGCGGTGCAGGCCGCGCGCCGCGCGGGGCCGCCCGTGAAAGGCGTGATTCTCGACCTGCGCATCAACGGCGGCGGCGCGCTCAATGCGGCGATCGGCATCACCGCGCTGTACGCGGGCCGCGATCGCACCGCGATGGTGACGGTCGAGCGCGGCGACGCCAACCGTCGCCGCTACACGACCAACTGGCCCGACTACATGTTGCCGGTCATGCACGGACAGGATCCGCTCGCGCCGTTGCAGGCCGACGACTGGTGGCGCACCGTGCCGCTCGTCGTGCTCGTCGACGGACAGAGCGCGTCGGCCGCCGAAGCGACCGCGGCGGCGCTGAAGGATCTCGGCCGCGCGAAGCTGCTCGGCATGCCGACCTACGGAAAGGGGCTCGCGCAGACGGGCGTCGACCTGATCGACGGTACGCGCCTGAATTTCACGTTCGCGCGCAACCTGCGGCCGAACGGCTGCCCGATGGACGGCTACGGCGTCGTGCCCGACTGGCTGGTGCCGCCGCGCCGCGACTCGGACGTCGACGGCGTGCTGCTGTGGTACCGCGAAGCCGATCTCCCGCGCGCGCCGTATGCGGACCGGCTGGCGCCCGACCCGTTCGCGAAGGTGCGCAAGGCACGGCAGAAGCTGCGCGAGCAGCGTGCGCTTGCAAAGATCGACTCGGCGAAGAGCGCGGCGCTGCCGCAGCGCGAGTTCGGCACGGCGTCCGACTGGCAGCTCGGGCAAGCCCTTGCCGCGCTCGCGGGGCGCCCCGTGCGAACGGTCGACGCCAGGCCGCAACTGATGCCCGCGCAACCTGTATGCGAGCGCGCCGGCGACTGACGCGCGCCGCGTGCCCCTGTTACCGGAAGCCGAACCGCCGGCGCAGCACGACCAGCGCCGCGAGGCTCAGCACGGCCGCGAACATCAGGTAGAAGCTCGGTGCCGTCTTCATCCCGGTCGCCTTGATCAGCCACGCGATGATGAACGGCCCGAAGCCGCCGAAGATCGTCACCGCGACGTTATAGGCGAGCGACATCCCGGTCGTGCGCGTCTGCACCGGGAACACTTCGGACAACAAACCCGGCAGCGCCGCGAAGTAACCCGTCATCAGGAATGCGAGCAGCACCTGCAGCGCGATCAGCGTGCCGAAGCCCGGATGGGCGACCAGGTACGCGAATGCCGGATAGATCAGCACGAGGATGCCGACCGCCGGCGCGATCATCACGCGCACGCGGCCGTAAGTATCCGACCAGTGGCCGACGAGCGGTGCGAACACCATCTGGATCACGCCGACGACGAGGATCGCCGCGAACGCGGCCGACGGCGCGAGGCCGAGCTGCTTCACGCCGTAGGTCGGCATGAACAGCACGAGATAGGTCGCGACGGTGCCGAGCACGACGACGCCCATCGCGGCGACGAGACGCGCCTTGTGCGACGCGAACGTGTCCCGCAGCGGGTTCGCGGTGCCTTCCGCCGCGAGGAATTCGGGCGTCTCGTCGACCTTCGTGCGGATGTAGTAAGCGACCGGCCCGAGCAGCAGGCCGAAGAAGAACGGCACGCGCCAGCCCCACGACGCCATCTGCGCGGCCGAGAGCTGTGCGTTCAGCACGGTGCCGAAGCCGGCGGCGAGCAGCGTCGTGAGCCCCTGGCTCGCGACCTGCCAGCTCGCGAAGAAGCCGCGCCGGCCCGGCACGTGTTCGGCGAGGAACGCGGTCGCGCTGCCGAATTCGCCGCCGGCCGAGAAGCCCTGCATCAGCCGCGCGGCGACGAGGATCACCGGGGCCGCGACGCCGATCGCCCCGTAGGTCGGCAGCACCGCGATGATCAGCGTGCCGGCCATCATCAGCAGGATCGACAGTGTGAGCGCGGCCTTGCGGCCCGCGCGGTCGGCGTACGCGCCGAGCACGATCGCGCCGAGCGGGCGCATGAAGAACGACACGCCGAACGTGCCGAGCGTGAGCAGCAGCGACACGGTGTCGTTGCCGGCCGGGAAGAACAGCTTCGAGATCGTCACCGCGAAAAAACCGTAGACGACGAGATCGAACCACTCGAGCGCATTGCCGATCGACGCGGCGACCACCGCGCGCCACACGCGCGGCGACGAGGCAATGGAACGGGACTGCGTGACGGCATGCATCGGCGATCTCCTTGTCGTTGTACGTTCTGTTCGAGGCGGCCGCGGCCACGCGCGCGCCGTCGGCGCCGCCCGGGCGCCGCAAGCGGCGCTCGGGCGATTATAGGCGCGCAAAAAAGTTCTGGTGTCAAGTCCTTTGTGCAAATCACGCAGGACTTGAAACCGTATATGGGACAGTAGGTTAGCTCTTTTCTCGGCCACTTTGGCGCGGTGTGGCTTCGTGGGCTAGGAGCCACATAGGAGCGTTGGGAGAGAAAGCCACATCGCACTGTGTCG
The DNA here is from genome assembly GCF_000466765.1 of Burkholderia sp. AU4i. Taxonomy (NCBI): domain Bacteria; kingdom Pseudomonadati; phylum Pseudomonadota; class Betaproteobacteria; order Burkholderiales; family Burkholderiaceae; genus Burkholderia; species Burkholderia sp. AU4i. Next base: position 9,822 of record NZ_ASSI01000263.1, read on the forward strand.
TGCTGGATTGCCGAGGGACGGCGGGCTTGTCTTGTCATCATAGCCCAGGCGGCTCTTGGCGGCATCCAGAATGAAGAACGCGCAGCCTTGGGCTGCGCGTTCGATGGATGTTGCTGGGCAGGCTTCGAGGGCCATCACGTCGGCTTGGACGGCACGCTCCGCGTCGTGGTGCCCTTCCTGAATCCCCGATCCCCCGCCATGAACGCCTCCAGCATGTGCGGGATCAACTTCTCGGCATCGACGGCCTCGCCATACGCCTGCGCGTGCAGCGCGGCGTAGCGGTCGAGGTCGGCTTTCAAGCTGGCCGGGCAGGCAAAGGTCAGCTTGACGCTCTCGGTCTTGGGCAGCGGCCCTAGCCGCAGTTTCTTCGTGTTCATTGGGAAGCTCCCCGGTTGAAGAACAGCGGCTGGCACGGCCGCAGCACCAGATCCCGGTTCACGATGACGCGAACCGGCAGGCCCGGCCTAATGGTCAGCGTCGGCTGGATGTCCATGTTGCGCCGGGTGATCTCCTGACCCACCTGATTGATGCTGTCCTGGGCGCTGTCGCGCCCCGCGATGACGATGCGGTTGCCGTCCTGGCGGTTCTCTGGCGCGGCCAACTCGGCGCCTACGCCCAGCAGCGTCGTCAGCACGGCGCCCGCGACGATGCGATTCCAATGCCAGTCCACGTCGTCTTCCAGGCCGGCGTAGCCGGCTGGATCGGTGCCGACAAGGTTGTCGAGCGTCAGCGAGGACGTATCGGGCAGGATGACCCGGTTCCACACCACCTGCACGCGGCTCTGCCCGTAGCTGACCTGGCTGTTGTATTTACCCAGGATGCGCGACCCCTGCGGGATCAACAGGAACTTGCCCGTGGCCGAGTCATAGACCGGCTCCGTCACCGTGGCGATCACGTCGCCTGGCAAGTCCGACTTGATGCCCGTCACCAGCGCGCCCGCAATCACCGTTCCGGCCATGACCTGATACGGCGAGGCCGGCATTTTCAGGTTTCCGGAATTGCGGGTTTCCATAGAGCCGCCTTTCAGGAACGCCTCTTTCTGGTCTTGCCGGTTTTGCACAGCTGTCGGATCGGCAGGCTGGGGCGCCGCCGAGGCCGGCCCAGCCGCGAGCGGGTCGAAGGCCGCGAGCGTGTTGGCAGCACCAGGCACACCCGGCGGCGCCACCGTGGCCGTGGCGGCGGCCTGGCCCTGGCCGCCCGAGCGGAAAAACACCGACGAAGCCGCTGCGGCTTCCGCCTCCTTGCGCAAGGCGTCGTTGGGATCGTGGCCGGGGGCCGCGTAAGCGGCCACGGCGGACTGCTGCGAGTTCACGATGGCCGGGCCAAGATCGCCCGGCAGTGGCGGCCCCAGCTCGGGCACCTTCGGCGGCAGCTTCGAGTAGTCGGACGGCAGGCCGTCCAGCCCTTCGGACTTCGAGACGCGATCGACGTTGTAAAGCTCGGTCTGCTCGCCCGCGCCGCGCCGGTGCGGTTGCAATGACCAGATCGTGGCCCCGAGCACGGCGACCGACAGGCCGCCGACGAGGACGGCCAGCGTGCGCCGGTTCAACCGGGTCACGGCACGCGGCTGGGCGCGAAGCGCCACCGCCTCGGGCGCGACCTTGCCTGCCTGCCGCGTGGCGAGGTCGGGGGTATCGTCCTGGCTCATGGTCAGTTCCTCCGTGCCACGCCATCCGTGCGCTCGATCCGCACCACGTCGCCCTTGTCACCGCCCAGGCGCAACTCTGCCGCGCCAAACAGGCGATCCACGATGTAGTACGGCGAACGGAAGCGGTAGTTCACCAGTTGCCCGTCGCCTTCCGGCCCGATCACGAACAGCGGCGGCAGTTCGCCTTGCGCGATGCCGGCGGGGAACTGGATATAGACCTTCTGCCCGTCGTCGAAAGCGCGCAGCGGCTTCCACGACGGATTGCTGCCGCCGATCGCGTAGCGAAAGCGCAGGTTCTCCAGCGACAGGCCGCTATCCACCGGCGCGGCGGCGCTGGCCGCTTGCGCCTGGCGCTGCAAGGCCAGCATCCGGTCGCGCGGGTACTCCCAGGACACCGACGCCATCCACGTCTTTTCCGTGGAAGTCAGTTCCAGCAGGTACGTCCTCCGGCTGGTGATGATGACCAGATTGGTCTTGAGGCCCGAGCGGATCGGCTTGACCAGCACGTTGACGCGCAAGTCGGCACCGCTGCCGCTGGACGTGTCGCCCACGATCCAGCGCACGGTATCGCCGGCGGCCACCGTCACCAGCTCCTCGCCCGGCTGCAAGGCAACCATCGTCACCCGGCCCACGGCCGCATAGACCTGATACAGCGCGCCATCGGTGAAGGGCCACACCTGAATCGCGTTGACGTAGCCCTCGCGCGTGGGCGCGACACGCGCCTCGGCATTGGCGCGTGAAACGCGCACCTTCTCGTCGGCCGGCTCGGGCGTGGGCTTGGCGTCCTCGGCCTCGGGTGCCGGCATCAACTGCGCCGGCATCGGCAGCACCTCGGGCACGGCCACAACCTCCACGGGCGCGGGCGGCTCCGGCATCGGCTGGGCCTGCACCGGCACCGGCTCATCGAGCGAGATGGTCGGCGGCGGCTTGCCTTGCGTGGCGCAGCCCGCCAGGGCAACAAGCATCAACGGCAAAGCGTAAAAGCGGAAAGACAGGTTCATGGTTTTGCTCCTTCGGAAGAATCCAGCTCGCGGCTCCAGGAAAGGCCGTTGACGTAGATGCCCAGCGGGTTCTTGCGCAGGCGTTCTTCGGTGCGCGGCGGCTGGAGCACGATGGACACCACGGCCGTCCACCGTTCCAGGCCCGCCGCAGCGCCGTTGACGTAGCGGCGTTCCGTCCAGCGCACGTTGAAAGACGTGTCGCTGGCACGCACGACGCTGGTGATCTGCACCGTCACCGACTCCTTTCCGATGCGCGCGAACGGGTCGTTGACCCGCGCGTAGTCGTTGAGCACGGCCGCGCCTTTGTCGGTCGTGTAGTCGTAGGCGTCCAGCCAGTTCTGGCGGACGACGATGGGGTCGATGGACAGCGAGCGCACCAGCGTCACGAAGCGCGCGATGTGGTGCGCCGTCTGCGCATCGTTGGGCCGGTACGGCGTGGCGGCTTCGCCCACGGCGCGCACCTGGCCCGCGTTGTCCACCTCCACGACGTAGGGCGTGACGATGGATTGCGCCGAGCGCCACACCAGTCCGCCGGCCATCAGCAGCGCGAGCGTGAGGCAGCCGAAGGCCATGAATCGCCAGTTCTTGGCCTGGACGCGGGCCGAGCCGATACGGTCGTCCCACACCTGGCCGGCGGTTTGGTACGGCGTGGCAGGCTGCGGCGTGTCGGCGTAGCGCACCTGCGGTTTCTTGAATCGCATGGTCAGTTCTCCTTGTGAATCGCGTCAGTCGTCGGAGCCGCGCAGGCTCGGGCCTTGCCCGGAGCCGCCGCCGTCGCCACCGCGCAGCGCGTGGGCAGCGGTGGTCGCGGCGTGGGTGAGCTGCTGGCGGCGATGCAGCCGCTTGGCCCAAGCGGGCTGCTCGGGCGCCTGTGCAGCGGCAGCGCCTGCCGGCGCTTCGCTGGTGGCGGCCTGGCCGGCTGACGCGCCAGCGTCGCCGTTCCAGCCCGCGCGGAACGGTGCGGCCATGCGCTGCCCGGCAGCGGAAGCGCGGGATGCGGCAGCGCGTCCGGCAGACTGCGCGCCGGTCTTGGCGACGTTGCCCAAGCCCGCCATCGCGCCTTTGGCACCGCCGCCGGCGGCAGCGGAACCCGCCTGGAACGCCGACTTCGCGCTGCCAGCCGCCGAGATCGGAAGAGC
>NZ_ASSI01000264.1:0-998 GCF_000466765.1 Burkholderia sp. AU4i
GAGATCGGGGGCGGCCGGCATCGGCAGGCCGTCGAGGCACGGTGCCGCGACCGGTGCGAGCCCGGCGTCGGGCGTGCCGGCGAGGTGGGCGCACAGCGCGGGCAGGTCCGGCGCACCGAACACGGTGACGCCCGGCACGAGCGCCGCCTCAGCGGCGCTGGCGAGCGGCAGGTACAGCTCGGGAGCATTTGACGCGACGGCGGCCGGATCGGGGGCGGCCCGTTGATCACCGCTGCCCGAACCGGAAGGCACGTTGGCGCCCGAACCGGAACCCGCACCGCTCTCCGCGACCTGCGAGTCCCGCGCGACCCCGCACGCCATCGCGAACGCGCCGCGCATCGGCCGCAGCGCGCCGGTCAGCGACAGTTCGCCCGCGAATTCGCGGCCGGCCAGCGCGTCGGCCGGGATCTGGCCGTTCGCGGCGAGGATGCCGAGCGCGATCGGCAGGTCGAACCGCCCCGACTCCTTCGGCAGGTCGGCCGGCGCGAGGTTGACGGTGATGCGGCGCACCGGGAATTCGAAGCCGCAGTTCTGCAGCGCGGCACGCACGCGCTCGCGGCTTTCGCGGACCTCGAGATCGGGCAGGCCGACGATCGAGAACGACGGCAACCCGTTGGCGAGATGGACTTCGACGGTGACGTCCGGCGCACGGCCGGAGGCGGGCGCGCGACTGCGCACCACGGCGAGCGACATGGCGAGGCTCCTGTAAACAAGACGGACGGGCGACGCTGTTCGTGGCCGCGTGCCGCGGTAATCGGAGAAATCGGTGCGCGCTTGCCGGCGTGGCGCGAGGAAAGAACGAGGGACAGCGAAGAACGGGGTGCTGCGAAGAGCGATGGACTACGAAGAGCGGGGTGCTGCGAAGAACGAGGGACAGCGAAGAGCGGAGGTGCTGCGGAGAACGACGGACGACGAGGTGCGGTCGCGCGACTTCAGGTTTTCAGGGTTGCCGGACGCGGGCCGCACGAGGCGGCCCGCGCCCGGACCTTGCGGCCGGG
>NZ_ASSI01000265.1:0-12130 GCF_000466765.1 Burkholderia sp. AU4i
GGCCGGGCCCCGCCCTGGGTCGCGCTCGTGCCGCCCTGCGCGCCGCTCGTGGCCGCCACCGGCACGGCGGCGGGCGGCGGGGCATAACGATCGGCCGCGCCGCGCAGCGCCAGCGCGCGATCGCGCACCGGCTGCAGCTGCAGGTCGGCACTCGACATCGCGTACGAGGTGCCGCGCGTGGTGTCGTACACGGCCTTCAGCAGATGCACTTCATCCTTGCGCCACGTGAGCCAGCGGCGCTGGCTGTCCTGCCAGCCGCGCTTCGCGTCGGCCGGCGCATCCTTCAACAGGCGCTGGTATGCGCCGTCCATCACGGCCTGCCACTGCTGCTGCGCTTCGCCCATGCACTGGATCTGGCCGGCCGGCGAAGACCGGTCGCGCCGCGCGAGGCATTGCCGCATCGCGACGTCGATCGGGTCGGCCGCCGCGACTTCGGCGTGCGCGACACCCATGCCCGCCAGCCCCGACACGCCTGCCGCCCAGACGACGAGCGCGGCCACCGCCGCACGCATCGCCTGGATTCGTCCGTGCGTCGCCATCAGTCGCGCACGCAGTCGACGAAGTACTCGACGCGGCCGTTCACCTCTTCCGCGACGAGGCCGTGGATGTCGGTGTGGAAACCCGGGAAACGTTCGTTGAAGTCGCGCGCGAACCGCAGGTAGTTCACGATCGTCTTGTTGAAGCGCTCGCCCGGAATCAGCAGCGGAATGCCCGGCGGGTACGGCGTGAGCAGGATGCTCGTCACGCGGCCTTCGAGCTCGTCGAGCGGCACGCGGTCGATCTTGCGGTGCGCAAGCTTCGCGAACGCGTCCGACGGCTTCATCGCCGGCTCCATGTCCGACAGGTACATCTCGGTCGTCAGGCGGGCGATGTCGTTCGCGCGGTACACGTCGTGGATCTGCGTGCACAGGTCGCGCAGGCCGACGCGCTCGTAGCGCGGATGCTGCGCGACGAATTCCGGCAGCACGCGCCACAGCGGCTGGTTGTTGTCGTAGTCGTCCTTGAACTGCTGCAGCTCGGTCACCATCGAGTTCCAGCGGCCCTTCGTGATGCCGATCGTGAACATGATGAAGAACGAGTACAGGCCGGTCTTCTCGACGATGATCCCGTGCTCGGCCAGGTACTTCGTGACGATCGCGGCGGGGATGCCCGTCTCGCCGAACTCGCCGTCGACGTCGAGCCCCGGCGTGATGATCGTCGCCTTGATCGGGTCGAGCATGTTGAAGCCTTCCGCCAGCGGGCCGAAGCCGTGCCAGTGGTCGTTCGGCTTCAGCATCCAGTCGTCGCGCGAGCCGATGCCTTCTGCCGACAGTTCGTCCGGGCCCCACACGCTGAAGAACCAGTCGTCGCCGTATTCGGCGTCGACCTTGCGCATCGCGCGGCGGAAGTCGATCGCCTCGGCGATCGATTCCTCGACGAGCGCGGTGCCGCCCGGCGGCTCCATCATCGCCGCCGCGACGTCGCACGACGCGATGATCGCGTACTGCGGGCTCGTCGACGTGTGCATCAGGTACGCCTCGTTGAAGCGGTGCTTGTCGAACGTGCGGTTCTCCGAATCCTGCACGACGATCTGCGACGCCTGCGAGATGCCCGCGAGCAGCTTGTGCGTCGAGTGCGTCGCGAACACGAGCGCGCCCGTGCGCGGACGGCCGTCGCCGATCGCGTGCATGTCGCGGTAGAAATCGTGGAACGTCGCGTGCGGCAGCCACGCTTCGTCGAAGTGCAGCGTGTCGAGCAGGTCGCCCAGCAGGTCCTTGATCATCTCGACGTTGTAGACGACGCCGTCGTACGTGCTCTGCGTGATCGTCAGGATGCGCGGCTTCATGTCCGGGTTCTGGCGCATCGCCTCGCGCGCGAACGGGTTCGCCTCGATCTTCTTGCGGATGTTCTCCGGCTTGAACTCGTCGCGCGGGATCGGCCCGATGATGCCGAAGTGGTTGCGCGTCGGCGTCAGGAACACCGGAATCGCGCCCGTCATCGTGATCGCGTGCAGGATCGACTTGTGGCAGTTGCGGTCGACCAGCACGATGTCGCCGGGCGCGACCGTCGCGTGCCAGACGATCTTGTTCGACGTCGACGTGCCGTTCGTCACGAAGAACAGGTGATCGGCGCTGAAGATGCGCGCCGCATTGCGCTCGGACGCCGCGACCGGGCCCGTGTGGTCGAGCAGCTGGCCGAGTTCGTCCACCGCGTTGCAGACGTCGGCGCGCAGCATGTTCTCGCCGAAGAACTGGTGGAACATCTGGCCGAGCGGGTTCTTCAGGAACGCGACGCCGCCCGAGTGGCCCGGGCAGTGCCACGAGTACGAGCCTTCGTCCGCGTACTTCACCAGTTCCTTGAAGAACGGCGGCGCGAGCGAGTCGAGATAGACCTTCGCTTCACGGATGATGTGGCGCGCGACGAACTCCGGCGTGTCCTCGAACATGTGGATGAAGCCGTGCAGCTCGCGCAGGATGTCGTTCGGCAGGTGGCGCGACGTGCGCGTCTCGCCGTACAGGAAGATCGGGATGTCCGCGTTGCGGCGGCGCACTTCGGTGACGAACGCGCGCAGCTCGATGATCGCGGTCGCGAGTTCGGGCAGCTCGCCGTCCGGGCCGGTTTCGCCGAGCATGAGTTCGTCGTCGTCGATCGACAGGATGAAGCACGACGCGCGGCTCGACTGCTGCGCGAACGACGTCAGATCGCCGTAGCTCGTGAGGCCGAGGACTTCGACGCCCTCCTTCTCGATCGCTTCGGCCAACGCCCGGATGCCGGAGCCCGAGATGTTCTCGGAGCGGAAATCTTCGTCGATGATGACGACGGGGAAACGAAACTTCATGGGCGATTCTCCAAAAAGAACGACCGCGGCGCGTCACGCGCAGCGGTCACCCGGAAACTGGTGAGACGTTATGCAACCAGATCAGGTTTTCGGCAGCGTGACACCGCGCTGCCCCTGATACTTGCCGCCGCGATCCGCGTACGACACGTCGCACACTTCGTCGCTTTCGAAGAAGAGCACCTGCGCGACGCCTTCGTTCGCGTAGATCTTCGCGGGCAACGGCGTGGTGTTCGAGAATTCCAGCGTGACGTAGCCTTCCCACTCGGGTTCGAACGGCGTCACGTTGACGATGATCCCGCAGCGCGCATAGGTCGACTTGCCGAGGCAGACGGTGAGCACGGTGCGCGGGATGCGGAAATATTCGACGGTGCGGGCCAGCGCGAACGAGTTCGGCGGGATGATGCACACGTCGCCCTTGAAATCGACAAACGACCCCTCGTCGAAGTTCTTCGGATCGACGATCGTCGAGTTGATGTTCGTGAAGATCTTGAATTCGTCCGCGCAGCGGATGTCGTAGCCGTAGCTCGACGTGCCGTAGCTGACGATCCGGCGGCCGTCCTCGGACGCGCGGACCTGATCGGGCACGAACGGCTCGATCATCTTGTGCTCTTCGGCCATGCGCCGAATCCATTTGTCGGACTTGATGCTCATAACAGGGCGCCTGGAAACGCTGCGTGACAGTCGGTGAGGGCCATACCCGCGAAGCGGCGGCCGGGAAAGGCGCACATTTTACGCGATCATCGGCCGGCGCACGCGGCGGCCGTCAACGGATCACGCCGCAGGCGAGCGCGGGCCCCGCGCCATGCTGCGGAAACGCGGGATCGCTCGAGTCGCGGTGCACCAGCGCCGCGCGGTTCATCGCCGAGCGCACGCCATCGAGGGCCAGATCGGGCGCGACGATGAAGCCAGCCGCGACGCCGTTCGCGTCCGCATGGATGTTGCCGAGATCGCCGGCGACGCGGGCGCCCGCGCGCAACCGGTCGGCGGCCGGCGCGAACACCTGGCCGGCGCTCGAGCCGTCGCCCGCGTTGCAGTCGCCGCGTTCGTGCACCTGTAGCGCGTGATCGCTGTTGGGCGGAAGGCCGGCCAGGTTGTACGTGACCTGAACGCCGTCCGGACGCTCGACGAACGTCACCGCGCCGCGCGTCTGCGAGCCGACCGTCGGCTGCAGTTGTGCGTCGGCCCGTTTTTCGTGCGACGAGGAAAAGGAGGTGCAGCCGGCCAGCAGGCCCAGCGCGGCGGCGGCCAGCAGCGCGTACCGCACGCGGCCGGCGCGCACGCCGTGATGTCGTTGTTTCATTCGATCCTCATGCCGGCTGGCGGCCGTTTGACACGACGGCCGCGCCGGGCGGGTAAAGGGACCCGGGAAAAGTCGCCATGATACCGCGCCTCGCGGCGCCGTAAACAGCGTGAGGCCCCGCCCCGCAAGGGTTTTACGTATTTTGAACAACGATCGACGGGAACTTCGACGTCATGTCGCGCGAACGCTCGGCAATCGCCAGCGCGACGCCGCGCGCGATGTCGCGGTAACGACGGGCCAGCGCGCCTTCGGGATCGGCCGCGACCGTCGGCGTGCCGCTGTCGGCCCGCTCGCGGATCGCGATGTCGAGCGGCAGGCTGCCGAGCACGTTCACGTCGTAATCCTTCGCCATCCGCTCGGCCCCGCCGGCGCCGAAGATGTGTTCTTCGTGCCCGCAGTTCGAACAGATGTGGATGCTCATGTTCTCGACGATGCCGAGGATCGGAATCCCGACCTTCTCGAACATCTTCAGCCCCTTCTTCGCGTCGAGCAGCGCGATGTCCTGCGGCGTCGTGACGATCACCGCGCCCGTGACGGGCACGCGCTGCGCGAGCGTGAGCTGGATGTCGCCCGTGCCGGGCGGCATGTCGACGATCAGGTAGTCGAGCTCGCGCCAGTTGGTCTGGCGCAGCAACTGCTCGAGCGCGGAGGTCGCCATCGGGCCGCGCCACACCATCGGGTTGTCTTCCTCGATCAGGAAACCGATCGAGTTCGCCTGCAGCCCGTGGCCGACGAGCGGGTTCATCGACTGGTTGTCGGGGGACTCGGGGCGCTGGCCGTGGATGCCGAGCATCGTCGGCAGCGACGGGCCGTAGATGTCGGCGTCGAGGATGCCGACCGACGCGCCTTCGGCGGCGAGCGCGAGCGCGAGGTTGACGGCCGTCGTGCTCTTGCCGACGCCGCCCTTGCCCGATGCGACCGCCACGATGTTCTTCACGTTCGGCAGCAGTTTCACGCCACGCTGCACCGTGTGCGCGACGATCTCCTGCGACACGGCGACGCGCGCGTCGCGCACGCCGGGCACGGCCTGGAGCGCCGCGGTGACGCGTGCGCGCACGTCGTCGTGCTGGCTGCGCGCGGGATAACCGAGCACCACGTCGAGCGCCACGACGTCGCCGTCGATCGCGACGTTGCGCACGCCCTTGTTCGCCGCATACGGACGGCCGGTATTGGGGTCGACGACAGCCGCCAAAGCGGCGTCGACTTGTGCCCGGTCAATGCTCATCGAAACTCCGTGAAAACGTTTTTCTCGCGCGCAAACGTCAAAAAATATCAAATTACGCTGCGAAAATCAGGAAAAGTGAAAGAATCTGTTGCACGCCATTGCGCGAACGCGCGACCCGGCGCACTCTTCGCCTGCGGCATGCTATGGGGCCAAATCGGCCGCCAACCGCCTATATTGTAGAGGCTGACGCGTCGCACTGCCCGAACAGCCACGCTGACGGACAGGGCATGCGGCCACCTCGGCGGCTGCCGCTGGCGCAGGCCTGCCCTCCTTTTTCGGGCGGCCCGCGCGTGGAGCCGTAACTGTTGTCGTCGTTGTCGACTCGTTCAACCAAGAGAGGAATCCAAGATGAACATGAAAATCGCGACCCGTCTGTCCGTCTTCGCATTGGCCGGCGCACTGCTGGCAGGCTGCGCCACGCAGCAAGGCAACAACACGGCCGTCGGTACCGGCACGGGTGCGGCGCTGGGCGCAGGCATCGGCGCGCTGGCGGGCGGCGGCAAGGGCGCGGCGATCGGCGCGGGCGTCGGCGCACTGGTCGGCGGCGTGACGGGTTACAACTGGCAGGCGATCAAGAACAAGCTCGCGCCGTCGGCAGCCAAGACGGGTACGCAGGTGACCGAGCAGCCGGACGGCTCGCTGAAGCTGAACGTGCCGAGCTCGGTGACGTTCGCGACGAACCAGTACGCGATCACGCCGGCCTTCACGCCGCTGCTGAACGACCTGGCGACGACGCTGAACCAGAACCCGCAAGTGACGGCATCGATCGTCGGCTACACGGACAGCACGGGTTCGCAGCAGCTGAACCAGACGCTGTCGCAGAACCGTGCGCAGAGCGTCGTGAACGCGCTCGTGCAGCGCGGCGTCGCCGGCGGCCGCCTGTCGGCACAGGGCATGGGCCCGTCGAACCCGATCGCGGACAACGCGACGGAAGCGGGCCGCGCACAGAACCGCCGCGTCGAAATCTACCTGCGCGCAGCACAGGCGCAGTAAGCGCACGACGAGGGGAAGGCGCGGGCCCGCCGCCCGCGCAGCCCCGCCGGACAAGGCTTCCGGCGGAGCCGGTAACAAATCGAAAAAATTTTCGAACTTCTGTCGCAGGCCGCGGTCAGTATTTACGGTACGCGGCTGGTGTTGCCGGCGCGTCACCATTCTCCTCTTGTCGTTGTTGCTCCGGGGCCGTATCCGCCCCGGTTTTTTTTGCCCACGGAATTCGTGCTGCATCGCAGCACACCGCCATCGGGCACGCCGCTTGCGCGGCCCCGCCCGTTCCGGCGCCCGGTCAGCGGCGCCCTGCCCGCGTCGCTGGCGCGCACCCCTGCTAGAATCGCAGTTTCCCGTCGTTTTCCGCCGTTCCTCTACAGACCCTATGTCCGCATCCGACCTCACTTCCGTGCAGGCTGCGGCGCCGCAAGGTGGCCGCCAGATCCTCGTTACGTCCGCACTGCCCTATGCCAACGGGCAGATCCACATCGGCCATCTGGTCGAGTACATCCAGACCGACATCTGGGTGCGGACGCTGCGAATGCATGGCCATGAGGTCTACTACATCGGCGCCGACGACACGCACGGCACGCCGATCATGCTGCGCGCGGAGAAGGAAGGCCTGACCCCGAAGCAGCTGATCGACCGCGTGTGGACCGAGCACAAGCGCGACTTCGACAGCTTCGGCGTGTCGTTCGACAATTTCTACTCGACCGATTCGGACGAGAACCGCGTGCTGAGCGAGAAGATCTACGTCGCGCTGCAGGAAGCCGGTTTCATCGCCGAGCGCGAGATCGAGCAGGCGTACGATCCCGTCAAGGAAATGTTCCTGCCCGACCGCTTCATCAAGGGCGAGTGTCCGAAGTGCCACGCGAAGGACCAGTACGGCGACAACTGCGAAGTGTGCGGCTCGACCTACCTGCCGACCGAACTGCTGAACCCGTATTCGGTCGTGTCGGGCGCGACGCCGGTGCGCAAGACGTCGAAGCACTACTTCTTCCGCCTGTCCGATCCGCGCTGCGAAACGTTCCTGCGCGAATGGGTGAGCGGCCTCGCGCAGCCCGAAGCGACCAACAAGATGCGCGAATGGCTCGGCGACGCCGGCGAGGCCAAGCTCGCCGACTGGGACATCTCGCGTGACGCGCCGTACTTCGGCTTCGAGATCCCGGGCGCACCCGGCAAGTATTTCTATGTGTGGCTCGACGCGCCGGTCGGCTACTACGCGAGCTTCAAGAACCTGTGCGACCGCAACGGCGTCGACTTCGACGCGTGGATCCGCCCGGGCTCGACCACCGAGCAGTATCACTTCATCGGCAAGGACATCCTGTACTTCCACACGCTGTTCTGGCCCGCGATGCTCGAGTTCTCGGGCCACCGCACGCCGACCAACGTGTTCGCGCACGGCTTCCTGACGGTCGACGGCGCGAAGATGTCGAAGTCGCGCGGCACGTTCATCACCGCGCAGAGCTACATCGACACGGGCCTGAACCCCGAATGGCTGCGCTACTACTTCGCCGCGAAGCTGAACGCGACGATGGAAGACATCGACCTGAACCTCGACGATTTCCAGGCGCGCGTGAACAGCGATCTCGTCGGCAAGTACGTGAACATCGCGAGCCGCGCGGCAGGCTTCCTGATCAAGCGCTTCGACGGCCGCGTGCAGGACAGCGCGATGAACCATCCGCTCGTCGTGAAGCTGCGCGATGCGATTCCGGGGATCGCCGCGCACTACGAAGCACGCGAGTACGGCCGCGCGCTGCGCCACACGATGGAGCTCGCGGACGAAGTGAACGCGTACGTCGACGGCGCGAAACCGTGGGATCTCGCGAAGGATCCGGCCAACGCGGTCGCGCTGCACGAAACCTGCAGCGTAAGCCTCGAGTCCTTCCGCCTGCTGTCGCTCGCGCTGAAGCCGGTGTTGCCACGCGTGGCCGAGGCCGTCGAGTCGTTCTTCGGGATCGCGCCGCTCGCATGGGCCGATGCCGCGAAGCCGCTGTCGTCGGAACAGCCGATCAAGGCGTACCAGCACCTGATGACGCGCGTCGACCCGAAGCAGATCGAGGCACTGCTCGCCGCGAACCGCGATTCGCTGCAGGCTGAGGCCACCGGCGCGGCCGCCGCGAGCGCGAACGCCGCCAAGGAGGCGAAGAACGCCAAGGCGAACGCGAAGCCGGCCGCCGTGAACGGCGCCGACGATGCCCCCATCTCGATCGACGATTTCGCGAAGATCGACCTGCGCATCGCGAAGATCGTCGCGTGCCAGGCCGTCGAGGGTTCGGACAAGCTGCTGCAGCTCACGCTCGACGTCGGCGAGGAAAAGACCCGCAACGTGTTCTCGGGCATCAAGTCCGCGTACCAGCCCGAGCAGCTCGTGGGCAAGCTGACCGTGATGGTCGCGAACCTCGCGCCGCGCAAGATGAAGTTCGGTCTGTCCGAAGGGATGGTGCTCGCCGCGTCGGCCACCGACGAGAAGGCGGAACCGGGCCTCTACATCCTCGAGCCGCACAGCGGCGCGAAGCCCGGCATGCGCGTGAAGTAAGCCGAACGCGCTGCCGCTGGCGCGAAACAAAGCCCCGCACGATTCGTTTCGTGCGGGGCTTTTTTCATTCAGGGCTGCTCGGCACGCCGCGCCCGCGCCGCGTCGCTGCCGAACCACCGGTCGAAACGCCGCGTGTAGTTCAGGTCGACGCCCTGGAACGTGCCGCCGTACGCGGACACGGACCAGAAGCGCGTCAGGTTGATCGTCGCCTTGAACGCGTTGCTCGCCGATTGCAGCCCCTGCTCGAAGCCGAGCACGAACCGCTCGTTGATCGCCTTCGACACCAGCACGACCTGCGGATCGGTGAGGCCCACTTCGCTGCGGCCGACCGAGACCTCGTCGAGACCGAAGGTCTGCGCGACGCGCTTGCCGGTCACGCTGCCGAGCAGCCCGAGCGCCGCCGTCATCGTGCCCTGCTGGCCGACGTTGTTGCCCTGGTCGGTGCCGTGCCCGAACAGCAGCCACGACAGCTTTTCGTTGTCCGTGACGTTCGGTTCCGACACCAGCTTGACCGTCAGCGACTGGATCGTGCCCGTGACCTGCACGCCGGCCTCGACTTCCTGGTTGCGCCGCATCGCGAGGATGTTGACGCCCGGGTTCGACACGGGGCCGTTGAACGTGAAGAAGCCGTTCTCGATCGCGAGCTTGCGGCCGAACGACGTGTACGTCGACCCTTCGGTCACGCGCACGTTGCCGACCGCGCGCAGCGGCACGCCCGGCGCGCTCATCACGGTGATCGTGCCGCGCAGCCCGAGATCCGCGCCGTGCCCCTTGAAGCGGAAGTTGTTGCCGAGGCCGATGTCGATGTTCGCGCGCGGCGCGAGCGACGGCGCCGGTTTGTCCGCGGCCGGCTTCGGCTTGGCGACGGCGGTGCCGGTCGGCGTCTCGCCGCGCACCGTGCCGTCGGGTTGCACGATCACCACGTCGTCCGACAGGTGCGGCGCGGACTCCTCGGGCAGGTCGAACAGCGCGCGATCGACGACGAACTTGCCGTCGATCGACAGCGCGCCGCGCGGCCCGTCGTTCGCGACCGTCGCCTTGCCCGACAGCGACAGCTTCCGGTCCGGTGCCGCGAACAGCTCGAGCTTGTCCGCGACGATGCTCGCGGTCAGGTCGGGCGCCTCGCCGTCGAGACGCACGCGGCCAAGTGCGCGCAGCGTGCCGTCGCCGCCGTGGAACTCGACCTGCTGGAATTCGACGAGGTTTTCCGACAGCTTGATGCGCACGATGCCGTCCTTCAGCTGCACGCCCTGGTCGACGAGCGTCGCGGACAGGTCGTCGCCCGTCAGCGTCCCCGACAGGTTCGGCTTCACCGGCGTGCCCGCGACGGTCAGCTTCAGCGCCGCGCGCCCGCCGAGCAGGTAGCTCGGCCCGAACAGGTTGCCGGTCGTCTTCAGCGCCGGGACGTCGACGTCGATGCGGCCCGACAGCGGGCCGTCGTCGACCACGCCGAACATGCCGTCGCGCAGCGCAAACGGCACGGTGACGTTCGCATCGAGCGTGCCGATCCGGTTCGCCTTCGCGAGCGCCGTCACGTTGAGCCGGTTGCCAAGCGTGAAGTTCGCGCGTGCGGACAGGTCGGTCAGCCCCAGCGACGCGATGCCGCGCCCGCTCTCGATCGTCACGTCGCCGCCGCGCCGCTTCACCTGCACATGGCCGGTCGAGTTCGCGCCGAGCGAGAAATCCCAGTCGGCGTCGAGCACGACGTCGGTTCGCACCGGCGGCCGCTGGCCCGTCAGCTCCTGGCGGACCTCGAGGAAACGCGCGACCGACACGCCGCTCACGGAGCCCGCCGAGCGCATCTGGCCGTGATCGAACACGAACGACTTCAGGTCGATCGCCGCGCCCTCGAGCGTGAGCCGCGTCGCGCCGAGCGTCACGCGGCCGGCACCGGCCGATACGGTCAGCGGCGCCTGCAGCGCGACGCTCGGCGTGCCGCGGTTCGCGAGCCGCGTCACGGTACCGTCCCAGCGCATCCCGTCGCGGCTCTCGACCACGCCGCCGTTCGCCGCGAGCGTCATGTCGATCACGCGGCCGCCGGCCGTCCCGAGCGCCGACGCGTCGAGCGTGTGCTTCGCGCGCGTGCCGTCGAGGTTCGCGCGCAGCGATTTCAGCGTCAGCGAACCGAGCGCGAGGTCGGTCGCGTCGGCCGTGAACACGAGGGCGCCGTGCGCGCCGTCGCGGATGTCCGCGCGGCCCTGCGCGGCACCGATCCGGTTCGAGCCGACGACGACGTGCTGGGCCTTGTAGGTGGCCGTCACGTTCGGGTGCGCGAAGCTGCCGGTCAGGTCGCCCTGCGCCTGCACGAGCCCTTCCACGCCGAAGCCGAGCCGGTCGAGCTGCGGCGCGTCGACGACGAAGCGCAGCCGGTCGCCGGGCGCCCCGAAGCTGCCGCGCAGGTCGACATGATTGCCCGCGATCGACAGGTTCGCGTTGCTCGGCAGGATCCGCGAGCCGGCGAGCTGAACGACGCCGGCGCCGGTCAGCGGCACGCCGTCGTACAGGCTGTCGCCGAGCTTGAAGGTCGCCTTCGTCGACACCTGCGGCGCGAACGCGCCCGACGCCGTCAGCGTGCCCGACACGCGCGTCTCGCCGCGCCTGGGCGGCGCCTTGGCCGCCTTGGCGGGCGCCTTGCCGCCGCCGGCCTTCGGCGCGCTCTGCGCGGCGAGCAGCAGCGGATCGAACGCCGTCAGCGTCGCCTTCGCGTCGTAGCTCGAATGCGCATCGTGGCGGAACACGCCCGTCAGGTCGATGCGGCCCTTGCCCGCCGTCACGCGCGCGTCGGTCAGCACGGTCTGCTGCGGCGTCAGCGCAACCTTCGCGCGTGCGCCGAGCGCGAGCTTCGGATCGTTCAGGCTGAAGTCGACGGTCGTCACGTCGCCCGCGAGCGTCACGCCGAGCGGGCCGCCCAGGCGCATCGGCCGCAGCTCGGCGACGAAGGCGTTCAGGTCGAGGTTCGCGACCTTCAGGTCGAAGCGGCCCTTGCCGCCCGTCAGCGTGCCGTTGCCCGTCACGCTGCCGTCGCGGATCAGCTTCAGCGCAAGCGCGTCGATCCGCTGCGCGTGCGCGTCGAGATGCACGTTCGCGTGCGCGTCGATCACCGGCAACAGGTGATCGCCGAGCGTGCCGGGCTTCGCGTTGACGATCGACACCGGGCCCGTCACCGCGAACCCCTTTGCGGGCGCCGAGCCGGCCGGCGCGGTCACGGGTGCGAGTTCCGCGCGCACCGCGAGATCGGCGGCCGGCGCGCCGGGCGCGAGCGCC